>CAINWY010000065.1 GCA_903854645.1 uncultured bacterium
CTGCATCAGTTATAGTGGCGATTGCTGTATTGCTCGATGCATAAGTTGTTGTCGCTGTTATAGATGCACCATTTTGGTCTTTTGGATTTGATATTAGCTGCATTGTTCCCCCTATAATCACAGACCCAGAACTTGGCATTACAGATACACTTGAAAGTACAGGAGTTGTACTTGGTGTTGGCGTAGGAGTAGGAGTAGGTGTTGGCGTAGGAGTTGGAGTAGGTGTAGGAGTTGGTGTTGTCCCTACTGGTCCTAATAATAATGAACTTAAAGCATTTATTGTAGAAGCAGAATGTGGAGATGCGGTATTAAATACTGAAGAAGCATCTTTACCACATTTAGCCGCGACAACAGCTGACCCTCCTGAATGAGAATTTACAAAAGTTGTTAGATTGTAAACATTTCCATTTATAATTTCCCAGCAGTCAGCAGTAGTTCCATGTGCTGCGACATCTGCGGCTGTATAGCTAGTAGCGAAAGCTACACCGCTAAAAAGACCTGACATTGATAAACTAAACATTATAGATGCTAAACCGATTGACTTAAATAATTTTTTCATTTATTTTAATAAAATTGTGTTCTGTTGCCCTGTAAAAGAACACAATTAGTTTTATTTAATAATTTTAATAATATACATGAATTTATTGATAGATATCTTCATATACGACCTCACAATGAAGTAGACGAGTTAAATAGGTGATTATTACATAGACAGACATAGAAATATGTTGTATTTTGTGTAATAGTGAAGAATGTAAGATAATGGTAGTATAAACGTCTTAATATATAAGGAGCATGGAAATGGATTTAACCAAAAAATTTGAATCAGTATACGAGATAGAATCAGATGCGATTTTTCGGTTCTGCTTACTTCGTGTGTCCAATAGAGAAACTGCATTAGATATCACACAAGAGACATTCCTACGTTTCTGGCAGAGTCTACAGAAAGACAAAGAGATCCTTTCAAATCGTGCATTCATATTTACCATCGCCCACAGGCTTATAATAGACTGGTATAGGAAGAAGAAGAGTCTATCATTGGATAAAATGCTAGATAATGAAGACGGGGCAGATTATGAAGTAGAAGATCAAATGAGCACAGAAGGGAAATTAGAAAGTAGCGCAGAGGGGAGGTTCCTTATTGAAAAAATAAACGAGCTTCCATCTTCATACCGGCATCCTTTATATCTGCGGTTTGTCGAGGACTTATCACCGAGCGAGATAGCAGAAATTATGGGGGTATCAATAAATGCAGCATCGGTTCGGATAAATAGAGGGTTAATAGAATTAAGAAAAATTACAGGTTATGAAATACAATAAATTACAAAAAGGAATAGATGAGTTAAAGAGTATAAAGATGACTAGTTCCGAAAAGGAATTAGTACTTTCCAGTATTTTAAAATCATCACCAAAAATAGTAAAACCAATAAAGAGTACTTGGGTTAGTTTCTCATTCATGGCACTTCTTGAGAGGAATAGATTAGTCTATTATATAATTATTCCTCTTATTATTGTTCTCTCGGGTGGCGGAGTGGTTTTTGCGTCTGCTGATAGTTTGCCTAATGGTATCCTTTACCCTGTAAAAGTTAAAATACTGGAGCCTGTAGAAGGAGCTCTCATTTTTTCTCAAACAGCAAAAGCCAAGCATGAAAGTAATTTGGCCAAGAGGCGCCTCATAGAAGCAGAAACTTTAGCTGAGGCAGGTAAGTTGGATATTTCAACCGAGGACAAAATAAATATTTTGTTAGAAAATCATACCAATGCTTTGAACAAAGCATTGGACAAGGCAGTTGTAGAAGATATAAATAGTAAAAATGAAACAGAAGATATATCTACAAATTTTAGAGCAGAGATGAATGCACATGCTAGGATCTTGGATATAATAACTAAAAAAGAAGAACATAAAAATGAAAATGGAAGTCAAAATGAAAATCAAAATCAAAACATAGATATAAACACAAATATACAAATCAAACAGGATAAAAAGGAAGAGGTTGCAAAGGACGGGGAACTGTCAAATACGGCTCGTAGTAGTGCAGAAAAGGTAAAAGATAATGATAAACAACAAGAAGTTAAAAGTGGTGAAGTGTATGTTCAAAAAAAGGACAAGATAGAAAACTTAATAAATACAACGGATAAAAAATTAGAAGTTCATATTACTGAAGATAAAAAATTTAACAACAGGAAGGTTATTGTCAATACAAGTAAGACATTTAATAAAGCAAAGAGTGAATTAGAGGAAGCAGATAAAAAGAATAGAGAAGGGGATTCAAAAGAGGCTTATAAAGCACTTCTTGATTCAGAGAGTTCCATTAAAGAAGTAAATATTTTACTAGAATCACATTATGAAAATGAAGAGAAACACGAAGAAGAAAATCATAATGATGATTAGCGTATAGGAGTCCATTCGTCTACCGAGGAGTGCTTATATAAATGGAGAGAAATTGTATTCTTAATCCAAAAAGAAACAAGAGAAGCCCATCCTACATTGTGTGCACGTCTAGAAGTATGATAAATATATAAAGAAGGTTCAGTATGAACAGTTCCTTTATTTGATAACCTTGCAAACATATCTCCATCTTCACCAACTACTATTTTTTCATTATAACCATTTAACTCTCTAAAAGTTTTTGCCTTTATCATCTGGAATTCCCCAATAGCACTTCCCATATTTAACACATTATTAAAAAAATAAAATGATGTATTAATTGCTCCGAAAATAAGTCTATCAGAAAAAGTGCTCATACCAGGGAAGACTTTTACAAAAACAGTTAATCCAACTAATTTAGGTTTTTTGTTGAAAATCTCTAAAGCTTTTTTTATAAATTGATTAATTTCAGGGATTATTACATCCGCATCTATAAATACTAGATAATCACCCTTTGCAATTGATGCCCCTAGATTTCTACCCATTGCTATATTCTGTCTTGTTTTTCCTTGATAGCTTATAATTTTATCCGCATATTTATTTGCAATTTCTAGCGTTTTATCAGTGCTATTACCATCTGAAACGATTATTTCATATTTACATATGTTTAATTTACGAAGGGAAGACAACGTTTCCTTTAGAACCTTCTCCTCATTTAAAGTTGGTATAATTACAGAAATCATAATTTATTTATATTCAAAAAAGATATCTCTATCTTTTTTGAATAAATATTCTGAAATATGAAAGATAGAGTATGTTATAAAAAATGCGGCAAATACATCAATAGAGTAATGCAAGTGTGCCAGTAATACAACAACAGCAAACATTAACGAAAAGGCTATAAATATATATCTTATTAATTTATCATCCCAGAAAATTAAGGCAAGCAGAAATGGTAATCCAGTATGACCAGAGAAAAATAAATCACCGCCAAAAGACATCTTACTTAATACATCTGATTGTATTATCACCTGAAGTGGGGAGGGGCCGAGGTGTGTCAGAGTTATAAATATAGATCGTATTATTGTAAATAAAGCTATACTTTTTAATATGAAGGGGATCTTGTTCGGTCTATAAAAACAAAGTATGGCTATGAGAGAAGCAAATAGGAATGAACCATATATAAAGTAGGCATCGACATCGTACACACCTATATTTGAGAGTATAATATCAGTTACCGGATTGCTAGCACTCTTAGTAGCATATGTTCCAGCATAAAAATTTATAATAAGAGCAACAAAAAGAAAAACGAATGAAAAAATAAACGATATCAAGTATTTTCGTTTTTTAAAATAATTTTTATATGTTAATTTCATTATTTCCATATTATTCTTGATAAGACAATACTATCTTATATTCGCATGTTCAGTTGTTTTTGGTTTATTTATAAAAACAATCCATAAAAAATTGACTACATATTTATATGCTGTAGACATAATACCTTCACCTTTAAGTCTTCTTGCCGAGGTATACATTATAAATGATAGTGAAAATTTTACCTTACCCAAATGGCTTAGCCGTTTAGCTATATCTGTATCATCTCCATAAAATAAAATTTCATTATTAAACCCACCTATTTTCTTTATAGCTGATTTTCTAACTACAAAATTACCTAAAACAGACATATATCCTGTGATTAAATATGTAGGCCAAGCCAGTATAAGCCAATACATCCATACAAAAAATTTTTTAATAAATGAGAAGTCAAAATAAATATAGGGGCCACTTAAAGAAATAGTATTTTTATCTTCCAAAGTACTTATTATTTGTTTTACCCAATTTGGTGGTAATTTAGTATCGGCATCAATAAATGCCAATATATCTCCCTTGGCCTCGGCTATCCCCCTATTCCTTGCAAATGGTAGGCCTCTTTTTTCTTCATTAATAAGCCGTACATTAGGGAATTTTTTCACTATGATAGCGGTTCTGTCTGTACTTGCATTATTAATTACAATAACTTCAAATAATTGATCTCCATTTTTTTGTACACTTAAAAGACATTCTTCGATGTATTTTTCTTCATTATATGCAGGTATTATTAAGCTTATTTTCATAATATATTTACTTAGCGAACTTCTTCCCAAACCTTGCTCCATGATTTATCAAAAAAAGTTGTATGGAACCAATTCATAAACCAAGAATGGAGTGTCTTGCCCCATCCTATTTTGTGTGGTCGTCTACCAGTATGAAGAACAAATAGGGAAGGAATGGATAGTGTTTTTCCTATGTGGGACAATCTTGCGAACATATCAAAGTCTTCACCAGCTACCAGTTTCTCGTTGAAGCCATTTAATTTATCAAAGGCATCTTTCCGAATAACTGGAAGCATGGAAAAAACAATTGGAAAATAAA
>CAINWY010000066.1 GCA_903854645.1 uncultured bacterium
ATAAGGTTCTGGTTCACCATATTTTTGAAATACACAACCAACTTGAATAATTAGATTTCTGATATCATCTGGAGTTGGAAAACTTCCATCATGAGAGTAACATTCAATATCCCAAGATAGAATTCTTAATTTACTGCCAGTTTTAATATCTATCTCAATTAATACATTTTTGATATAATACCCTTATATGGCTAAAATAAAAAAATCAGCAAAGAAAGATACAAATAAAAAAGGCAAAAAGATAGTGATGGTGAGTGGGGGTTTCGATCCTATCCACATAGGGCATATTCGTTATATCCAAGAAGCTAAAAAGTTAGGAGACCACCTAGTTGTGGTTCTAAATAATGACAATTGGCTCCAAATGAAGAAGGGCAAAGAGTTCATGAAGGAAGACGAGAGAAAAGAGATTATAGAAGCCTTAGCCGGGGTAGATGAGGTTATCATTTCTGGGCATATAAAGAATACAAAAGATAAAAGTGTATGTGAAGAAATAAAGAAGGTTCGTCCAAATATATTTGCCAATGGGGGAGATAGGAAGCCCGATGGAGATCCAGTCCCTGAAGTTGCCCTGTGCGAAGAACTAGGCATAAAGATTATTTATAATATTGGATACGGTGGCAAAGTTCGAAGCTCATCAGAGCTTGTAAAAAACTATTCAAAGCATTTAAAAAAGCATGCTAAAAAATCTTAAAGTTCCCAAATCAATACTTTATCTTCTTGGTCTTGCTTTAATTCTAAATATTTTACGAGTTTTTCTTTTTGGTAATGCTTCCTTCTTGTATATATTATGGAACATCGTACTGGCATTTGTTCCGTTTCTCATAAGTCTCATCTTGTTATTACGAACAAATAAGGAAAACATAGTAAAGCCATTTTTCATAATTGGTTTTATTATTTGGTTTATATTCCTACCGAATGCTCCTTATGTAGTTACTGACTTTATACATTTGGGAAGGATCCATGCTGTACCTGTTATGTTTGATATATTCTTGCTTTTTGCATCAGCAGGAGTTTCTTTGCTCATGGGGCTATATTCTATATCTCATATGGAGAAAATGTTGCTACTCAAATTTTCAAAAAAAATTACAAATATTACAATTGCAATTGTTATTTTGTTTACTAGTTTCGGAGTATATCTGGGCAGATATTTTCGATTTAATAGCTGGGATTTTTTTATCAGTCACAACTCTTTAATGGAGAGTATTTGGAAAATATTTACTGAATCAAATAACTATGCGAATGTTTATGGCTACACATTACTTTTCTTCGCTTTTATTTATATTTCATATGTGTCATTTCGTGAATAGGACATAGAAGTGAGTAGGTATGGTTTTAATAAAAAAGCTTTTATTTATTGTTTGAGATATGATATAATTTGAGTATTAAAATCAGAGGCTCATGAAGCCCGCAATCATTTTTGATTCGGGTTTTTTTAGTTAAAGATGAAACTATTTAAATTAAAATTTTTCAAAAACAATTGGCCGAAAATTCTATCAATATTCTTTTTTGTTGCCCTATTTAGTGCATATGCAAACATATTTGCAGTCTTTACCCCCGGACAAACATTGAATCCCAATTGTGCTCCAGGAGCACCCGGTTGTACTATATCTTTTTCTGCTTCTGGACTCTCTTCTTCATATATTGATTGGACCTCACTTTCAGGGGGAAGTAGTATTTTAAACAAACCTACAAGTCTTTCTTCTTTTACAAATGATCTGGGAAATTATGGTGGATTTTTAACTACATATACAGAAGCAGACCCTACTATTTATACGTGGGCAAAGGCAGCCACAAAGCCTACATATACTGCAAGTGAAGTAGGTGCACCATCAGGATCTGGGTCTTCATCTGGTACAAATACTGGAGACAATGCAGTGAACTCTTTATATAGCGGGCTCGTCTCTATGACTTATCCAGGGTTAGGAATACCAGTATCTACTGGTACGTCTTGGGGTACCTCAATTCCCAATAATTCAAACAATTGGGATACAGCATTTACACAAACAAGACAATGGGACGGAGGTAGTATAGGACTCGTCGCGTCAACGGGAAGGACATCTCTCGGACTAGGATCAGCTTCATTAAATAATACAGGGGATTTCGTCGCTTCAAGAAGTTTTGGCACTGCAGCAAATAGTGCAATAGGAGACTTTGTTGCTGCAAGAACTTTCGGAACCGCAGCAAATAGTGCTACAGGTGACTTCGCAACCAGTGCACAGGGAACTCTAGCAACAAATGCAATGCCCCAAAGCGGCGGAACATTCACAGGGAATATTCTTTTTACTGATAATACTTTAGACATAGGAGCATCAGGTGCCACTCGTCCACGTACAGGATACTTTGGAACATCAATAGTCTCTCCTTTATTTAATGGACTTGCAATTACAAACAATGGTACAAATACTTTAAACATAGGAGCAGGACAAACACTTACAGTTAATACAGGTGGAACTCTAGGTACAAATGCATACACAAGTACAGCATATCAACCAGCTGGAACATATTCCACAGATATACATTCAAATATCACTGCCCTCAATGCA
>CAINWY010000067.1 GCA_903854645.1 uncultured bacterium
AACCTAAAATATGAAGTTCTGTAATCGCGCGCGTAAGAGCAACATAAAGTAGATCTTTTTGCATTCTTTTTCTCTCTTCTATGTGTATAGGCAATACATCGATATGGTGCTTGACTTCAAATGAATCTTTATTTACTCCTACAATAAATACTATGTCGAATTCGACACCTTGAGATTCAATCATTGTTAATACATGTATATTTTTAGAATTATTGAATTCTTGCTTGAATGGCATTAGATACAGTTCATCTTTTGAAAGAACACCTATGCTTCCTTTTCCGTATTTTAATATATGCTCTTTTATGTGATCTATCTCTTCTGCAACAGTGTTTGTAGTCTTTTCGACTACATCAGGCCCACTCTTTAGGCCATCCGGTACTTCTACTTTATAACCAAGACTTCCGATAAATGAAAGAATATTTCTAGTGTTTCGGTAGACCTTATTTAGTCTGATATTCCTATCGCTGGAGATAGTTTCTCCTAATTCATCAAAACTTCTGATAGTTCCTAATTTGACTTGCTGGGCTATGTCGCCAACAAATACAACTGACTTTGTTTCTTCTTTCTGGCACGTTTTAAAAATATTTAATTGTTCTCTTAGATAATTTTGGAATTCATCCACAATCATCAATGAATATATAGCGGGTGTTCTTTCTATTTTATTTACAATTTTATCTTTTACAAATGTTTTGTATCCCCTTCTAATTTCAAACTTGCCATATTTTTCAAAATGAGACTGCAACAAAATACTAAGATCAAAACGATCTAATTTCTTTTCTTTTTTCTGTTGTTCAAATAACTTTTTATTATCATTCAATAAATATGATTCATATTTTTCATTCAATAACTTATAAATATTTATGTTCCACTTTGGAGTGATACTTTCTCTCAATGATCTAAGTTTTTGATATTCATATAAATCTTTCTCTTCTTCATTTTCCCCACATCTTTCGATATATGTATAATCCTCCAATCCTAAAACTTTAAAACCCCACTCAGAAAATGTTGTAATCATTACATCATTTATACCAAGCCCTGGCAAGAGAGTACTAAAGTATTCTTTGGTCCCTTTATCTTGGACGAATACAATAATCGATCGTGGTTCGTAATACAAAGCAGTGTCTGGAGCTTGAGTCAGATATGCGACACGGTGGAGAGCAAGTGTGGTTTTTCCTGAACCAGCAGGGCCTGAGATAACTAGTGCTCCTTTATGATTTGCTCGAATAACTTGGTCCTGAGCTTTTTCTATTTGAGCGACAATTTCTGGGAGGGCAAATTCACTTTTTTGTCTTGTAAAGTGTTCTTGATAAATTAACTCTCTTGGTTTATTTCCTTCTTCTTTTGCGAAAAATATTACCTTACCATCTACTATCATGTATTGCTCTTTTTCTTTTATCAATATTTTTTTATATGTACCGTCTGGAAGTCTATAGGAAGAAGACCCCGGACTGTCAAAACGAATAGCTGCAATAGGAGCAACCCATGAATATATTGATTCTTCTGAAAATTGATGTTTCGAAATATAATATTCTTTTTGCTCTTTATTCTCATCTACGATTTTGAACTTCATAAAGTATGGAGAGCTATCAAGATTACCAAGCTCTACTACTCTATTTTGAGCATTTGCCACTAGTTGCATTTGAACCATTTGGTCCTCTGGCCGCATTCTAGAAATATCCTTCAAGCTCTTGCTGGCTAAAACCTTCGTTTTCTCTAAGTTTTCATTTATCTTTACACGAACAAAATCAATATGCATCTTGAGACTATTCAATAGTTTTTCTTTATATTTTTCCATAATTTTGTACTAAAAAAACCGCTTTTGGGCGGTCTACATAATGGTTTTTTGGCCAATTTTATTTGAATAATAATTTAACCTAAACATAA
>CAINWY010000068.1 GCA_903854645.1 uncultured bacterium
AGCTGAATACAATGAACTAATAACAGCGAATGGAATAATACCGAAGAAGAAGGAAGAGGTTAAATAGAAAGTATAAAGTATTTAGAATACAGTAAAACAGCCCCGAAGCTTCGCTTCGGGGCTGTTTGCATATAACTGAACTATTGGTATAATATAAATATATCAATTTCAAAGGTTCAATTTTATGGCAAGAAAATTAGACAAACAAAAAGCTATTAAACTTAGACAAAAAGGTTTAAGCTACAGTCAAATAAAAGAAAAGTTAGGAATAGGTAAGGGAACTCTTAGTGAATGGCTTTCGGATATGCCTCTATCTGAAAAAAGAATAAAAGAGTTGCGTGATTTTAGTCCGCAACGTATAGAGCGATATCGTAATACGATGCAAAAGAAACGTAATCTTCAGCACGATTTAATTTATAAAAATATTAAAGATAAGCTAAAATCTTTATCCGATAGAGACTTATTAATATCAGGGTTTTTCTTGTATTGGGGAGAGGGCTCTAAAACAAAATCATATTCAGTAGCTCTTACAAATACAAATCCTAAGATGTTAGTATTTTTTATTAAATGGCTTAATTTTTTTAATGTTCCTAAAGAAAAATTAAGGGTTAAATTGCATTTATATTCAGATATGAAAGTAAAAGAACAGATATTGTTCTGGTCAAAGACTCTTAATATTCCGGTATTACAATTTAGAAATTCATACATAAAAGAATCAAAATTTTCGTCTATTTCTTACAAAAATGGATTTGGCCATGGAACCTGCTCTGTAATAGTAGAAGATAAGGATATTGCTTCTCAAATATTAATAGGACTTGAATATATACAAGATATTTTAACCTTAAATTAACTAGTTGCTTTTTGTCTAAAATATGATTATATTATATAGGTTAGAGTAACCATTGTTTCCGTCCTTAGCTCAGTTGGTTAGAGCATCGAGCTTATACCTCGAGGGTCCTAGGTTCGAGTCCTAGAGGACGGACAAGCGTCTAAAAATCTCCCCTACGGGAGATTTTTAGCTTGTACGAGGCGGAGTGATGTCTGCTCAGTAGAGCAAACCACGAGCCGGGGTCGCGAAAATTTCGAGCGACGGCGAGGAATTATTTGTGACGACAAATAATTTTATTCAAAATGCAATTTTAGATTTTTATCGGTGAGGGTTTTTAACAGAATAGGGGAGGATTTGAGGTCTACATCAGCCTCTATTATTTTTATTGCTTCTACTCTTGCGGCTTCTACCATTTTTATATTCTTTATCGCCTCCATGCCTAGGTCAGTTATGCCCCATTGCTTATCACCAGAGAGGAGTCCTGCACCACGGAGCTGTAGATCGAGCTCTGCAAGCTCAAAGCCATTCGATGCCCTGGTGATTGCCTTTAGTCTATCTATTGTTTTCTCAGATTTGGCATCTGCAAATAAATAGCAGTATGACTGATCATTTGAGCGTATCACTCGTCCACGCAGTTGGTGTAGCTGAGCAAGGCCAAAACGTTCAGCTCCTTCTATTATGATAACTGTGGCGTTGGGTACATTTACACCAACTTCTATTACAGAAGTAGATACCAATATATCTATCTTCTTATCGGCAAAATCTTTCATCACTTTCTCCTTCTTCTCCTTAGTCATCTTGCTGTGCATTATATCTATATTGTAATCTTGAAAGATGTCTTTCTTTAATCTTTTTGCTTCAGCTGTGACAGATTTTACATCGAGTTTTATTTTCTCTTCATCATCTTGTTCATCTATCTTTGGACAAATTATATAAAGTTGTCTTCCAGCTTCTAATTCTTTTTTAATTTTATCATAGGATAGTTCTCTTTTATTTTCGGGAACTATTTCTGTTATTACTTCCTTACGCCCCAAGGGCATTTGGTCGATAATAGTTAGATCCAAGTCACCATAAATAGTGAGAGCAAGAGTGCGCGGTATTGGGGTAGCCGTCATAGAAAGATAGTGAGGTGCATGGCCATGTTTCTTTACTAATTTCATTCTTTGATTTGTTCCAAAACGATGCTGTTCGTCTATTATTACCAAACCCAAATCCTTGAATTCAACAGACTTTGATATCAAAGCATGAGTACCGATAACTATAGGTATCTCACCATTTTTAATCCATTTTAATAGTTGATTTTTCGCAATCGATGTCCAGGTTTTCAATTGGGAACCTTTCTCCCACGGCGCACTCTTGCTGGGAAATTTACGGCATCCAGAGCCTGTCAT
>CAINWY010000069.1 GCA_903854645.1 uncultured bacterium
ATTTAAATGAATTATAAGATTCTGAGGTTTTTCCTTGTATAAAAAAGTTTGACAATTTGGTCAAATATTGTAATATAAGCTAAACAAATAACTTATTGAAAACTTAATAGAAAAGGAGGAAAAATCATGAAATGGAATGAATCTCTGTACTTTGGAACCTGGCAATTAAGTGAAGATTTTCATTTAGTTACAAGGGTTGAGGCAATAGAAATTATAAATTTTGCCTTAGAGCAAGGTATAAGTAATTTTGATACTGCCAATGTTTATGGAAATGGCAGTGTGGAATCCATTCTTGGTATTATTCTTCCTGAAAAAGCAAGAATAGTTACTAAGATACCTGCGATGCAAAAACCAATATTAAATGAGTTATCAGATATTCAAAAATGCTATCCTATTAATTGGATGGCAGAAAAATTTGAAATATCTATGAATCGTTTAAGGAGGAATCAAATTTATTGCATTCTTCTTCATAATTGGTGTGATAATTGGGAAAGTAATTGTGACGAGCAAATATCTTATTTGTTAAATTTAAAAGCAAAAGGATTTGTCGAAAAGATAGGGATATCCATTCCTAATAATTTTGTCGGCAGCATTCCTTTTGAACTAATTAACAAAATAGATGTAATTGAGGCTCCATACAATTACGAAAACAATTGGATTTCTGACAATATGTTATTACTACAAAGTAATAACATTGAAATCATTCTAAGAAGTATTTTTTTACAGGGTAAGCATAAAAAACTTTGTGAAAGTACTGAATCTGACAAGATCATCAAAGAAGCATTTTTAAAAAAGTGTAATTTGGTGATTGGTATGACTAAAAAAATAAATATTCTCAAAAACATTCAAAGTTTAAAGGAGGCTCAAAAATGAAAAAGGATTTAGTAATGCAATCAAACATAGAAGAATTCATAGAAATTGAAGGCAAAAGTGGGAATAAATTTACCTTGAGAAAAAACACCTATGGTGTATTAGTATCAGATGTTAATAATCCACTATCTTGCGTAAGTGTTTCTAATGATTCTCTAAGTATTGACCTGTGGACAGGATGTCCTTGGCAATGTAGGTATTGTCATGTTCAAGGAACATACAATGACTTAAGAAATGAAGGAAGAATGTTAAAAATTCCACAAAGAAGATCGAATTTTTCTGTAAAAGAGATTATCGATGCTCTTGTAGAACATCCATTCTTTACTTCAAATGAAACAATTATTAGCATTGGTACTGCTAGTACTGAACCATTTTCGGAAGGTCCGGTAGTTGAAAGTACTTTTGAAATTATGTTTGAGTTTATCGAAAGAGGTTTAAAAAACCCATTTTGGATAATAACTAAAGGTGGAATACCTAAACATAAGAAACAATCAATGGCTAAAATTGTTCAAGCAGGAAATCCTTTAATGATTTCTATTTGTTGGGCTAATAACCCAAATACAATTGAACCCGTTAATAACAATCGCTTTAGAGGAGTTGAGGAAGCTAAAGAAGCAGGGGCAACTATTTCATGGCACTTGAGACCTATTGTAAATGAGTGGAGTGGTAGTGAACGTAACATAGAGATGATGATGCTCTGGGTTAATAAAAACTATCACAATATGATTGATTCAATAGTTCCTGGTGGTTTAAGGTGGACTGAAGGAATTGAATACGGGCTAACTGAATTGTCTGGCATAGAAATGCCAAAGATACCAAAAAAAGATAATGTTAAATATTTTTCTCCATCTTTATGGAAAAAGATTTCTAAATTATCAAAAGAGTTATTCCCCGGTGTTCCGTTGTATCAAAAATCATCATGCTGTATGTCAAAAATGCTTGGAACCCCTAGTATTAATTTGGTTCAGCATCTGTGTAAAGATGAATGTGAAGAATCTATTTGTCCTATTGAACAAAGACAAATTTGTGCTTCATATAATCCCAAAAAGATTGTAAACGAAGGGCTACAAAAAATATTTGATAAATTAAATCTTGATATCAAAGCTATTGGTATTACAGATAATTATCAAATAATGAGTGAACCATCGATGATCAATTTTACTTACGCCATAAATCAAACAGTAAAAAAAGAATTAGCGAAAGGAGGCTATTATGAAAGAAAATCAAGTGGTTAAAAATTTTTCCCATCTCTCTACCCTAAAAGGGTGGAGATGGGAAGATACTAAACCTACATTAAGAAGTGATTCGAATTTGCTGTTTCAGATTTCTGGAGGAGCTGTGTTTGAAAAAGAACTGTCTGGAATAAACCAGTCGCCATATAGCCGTATTGCATCATTTCAAAATTGTTTGCGAACCGACACTTGGGATAAAATAGGTTATTCTGGAAGACACCATTTATTATTTGGAATGATCGGTCATTTTATGTTTTTTGAGGATGACGAATTTTCAACAAAACAAATTATGATAAAAACTGCGTTAGAATTTCTTAATGATTACCTCGGTATATCATTGGAAAACCTTGCTGTTTCAGTTCATCCAAATGATAGTATCTCTCTTAGTATTTGGAAATCTCTGAATATAAAAAACATCAGATTTAACCCGAATAATACAAGCGTAGACCCATTTAATCTAAGGTATGGTACTAGGACCGAAATAATATTTTTAGGTCAATCAGGAGCAGAATGTGAATTATGGAATATTGTTTTTCACTCAAATTCTTACAAAGAAGGTGAAATAAAAAATTCCAAAATAACTGCTGATTCTGGAGCTAGTATCGATCGCTTAATCAGGGCTCATGATTTTAAGAATAACGATTATGAGACTGATTATTGGAGAGATTTTATCTCTTTAATTGATGGTGATACGGTAACTAAAATGCGATTAGCAGAAATGTTAAAAGCATCAACCTTCTTATTAACTGAGAATCTAAATCCTGGAAACAAAGGAGCTTCTTATGTTTTAAGAAAAATAATTAGAGAATCTTATAACCTTTCTAGTTCAAAGGAACAGTGTTTATCTAACTTTATAGTTACAGAGAATTATTGGTTAAACAACCTTAATTCAAAAGTAGACGACTTCAGATTAGAATTAGACACTTACCAATTAGCACTTGGAAAAGGAGAAAAAGAATTCAAAAAAATTATTAACAAAAAAGGAAAATTAGAAGAAAAAGACATTCTTTTTCTTTTTGATTCCTTTGGATATCCTAAAAGTCTAGCAATTAAAAAAGCGAAAGAGTATGAAAAATGACATTAAAACTTTGAAAAAATTGCTAGGCCCCTGTATGGAAGAAGGAAACATAGATTTTCTTTGGCTCACTGGTTCACTAGCAAGAGGTATCACCAGTGATAATATCGATATTATCACTGGTGTAAAGATTTTGAATCAAAAATCAATTCAAATAATTTCAGAAAAGATTTCTTTATTAAAAGAAGTTGTTGAAAAACCTGAAATGCTTGATGATGCTTTAAGATTTAAAATTAGTAATCACATAACTGTTAGCTTAGGTCTTTATAAAACGACAGATATTTTCCATAGACTAAAAAATTACACAAAGGGAAAATTTGTAAATGGAGAAAAAAGACCTTGGGCTATAAATTCTTGGATTCCGGAATCATTCTGTGCGGATGTAAAAGATTCAATTGCTTTATATGATAATAATGAATTGTTGTTAAAAGCAAAAAAAATGCTTAATCCATACCCAGATGCTCTTGCCAATTCAATCATTAGACTATCAAAGCAAGAAATCGAACAGAAATTTAAAAAGCTTGATAGTGGAATACTTGCAGAAAAAATTTTGGTTTTTGCAGATCTTGTATCTTGCGTAACCAGAATGATGTTTGCCAATGAACATATCTATTTTTTAGGATACAAAAATGTCCTAAAACAATTGAGATGCTTAAAAAGCAAACAGTCTACAAAAATTATTGAGTTGTGGGGAAAACACAAATTAAATGAAAAAGAAATTGTTAAATTTAAAGAATTAGTAAAGGAGGTAAGTAAATGAAGCAAATGACAACGGAAGAAATCAAGAATACATTCCTTGATTATTTCCAAAACAATGGACACTTAGTGATACCAAAATCAGGTATTATCCCTAAGAATGACCCAACCCTATTATTTATTAATGCTGGAATGGCTCCACTGAAAGATTATTTCTTACAGAAGACTATTCCACCGAGTAAGCGTTTAACAAACTATCAAGATTGTATAAGACTAATCGATATTGATAGTATTGGAGACTCTTATCACGGAACGTCTTTCAGAATGATGGGCTCTTGGTCTTTTGGAGATTATTTTAAGGAAGAATCAATTGAGTTGGCCTTTAAATTAATAACTGAAGTTTTTGGTTTCCCTAAAGAAAAATTGTATGCAACAGTTTTCGTAAATGACGGAACATTGCCGGGAGTACCCGATGATTTTGAATCTGCTGAAATATGGAAAAAATATTTACCAGCAGACCGTATCATACCATCACCGCCGAGCGATAATTTCTGGGGACCCCCAGGAGATTCTGGTCCATGTGGCCCTTGCACAGAAGTATTTTTTGATCGTGGTGAATCATTTGGTTCAACTAACGAAAATAAAGATATCTTAATCAGTGGAAGGCACATAGAGATATGGAATGCCGGAGTTTTTATGGAGTATTTCATCGATGAAGAAAAAAACATCTCCTTGTTACCACAGAAATGTGTTGATACTGGAGCTGGAATGGAAAGATTTGCAATGATTCTTCAAAACAAGAATTCCATTCATGAAATTGATCAGTATGAAATACCGTTCTCTTACATCGCGGAAAATGTGTTAGATTTAAAATGGTCTCGTATTGTATTTGACCACTTGAAAACATCTCTTTTGATGCTTCAATCTGGAATTAAGCCAAGTAATCAGAAAGAAGGATATCTTTTGAGACGTTTAATCAGACGTAGTTTAACGGGCATGTATTTAAACGGTTGTGATCTTCAAAAATCAAATGATTTTTTGTCTCTAATCTCTGAACATCTTGAAAAGCCCACAGGTGCATACGTTAAAGATGAGGAAGTAGTTTCAATCTTTTCAAACGAATCCGGGTTGTTTTCAAAAATGCTTAAGAGAAACAAGAAATACTTCGACAAGATAGTAGCTGAAGGAAATTTAACTGGCGAATATGCTTTTGCACTAAAAGCCACTCACGGTGTTCCTGAAGAACTTGTAAGAGAGTTGTGTAATAAATACCACATAACTTTCCCTGAAGATGATTTTCTTGAAAAAATGACACAGCACAAAGAGGTGTCAAAAAAGTAGTTCTTTTAAACCATTAAATTAGTTAATAAGCCACAATTTTATTGTGGCTTATTTTTTTATATAGATTATATCTTCGTCGTTTAATGGTTTTACTTTATATTTAACTTTTTTATCAAATTTTTCTAGTTCTATTTTTTCTGAAGTTTTGAAATGTGGGGATACTGAATATGGTAATATATTCATTCCACTTAGATTTTTTAGGTTAACAGTATTCTTGTCTCCATTTTTACCAAAACCTGCTATTTCTATACTAGGTCCCAGAATAATACTTCCTGCGCTAACACCAATATATAGACCATCTTTTTCTAAAAATTTCTTTATACTAGTTATAAAATTAGAATTATTTACATACTTCATTAATTTAAAAGTATTACCGCCACACACATAAACAATACCAAAATCTGATAGATTTATATTTTTATTTTTCTCTAAATCAAAATATTTAACCTTGTTTACTCCGTAACCAAGCAATTGTTTCTTTGCTAAAATACTATATTTATTTTTGCTTTTGTTTTCTGCTGCCGTTGTAATTAACAAAGCATTTTTCTTAGAAACATCTTTTAAAACCTCAGAAAATTTCTTCTGGGCTTTTGGTAATGATAAACCTGTAGATGTAATTAATATGGGCATATTTATATTGGTTATTCTATTATAAACTGTATTATAGCAAAAATTAAACAAATTATTAAATCAATGTTAAAATATTATAATGAACATTTTAACTAAAATTAAAAAATTGAATTTTCCAATTGATAAATATGTGGTTGTTGGAAGTGGAATTTTAGAAGTTTTGGGAATAAGAACAGCCTTAGATATAGATATTGTGGTTACTTCAGATTTACATGTAAAATTAAGAGAAACAGGTGAATGGAAAGAAGAGGAAAGATATGGATATATTTTCCTCAAAAAAGATGTTTTTGAAATCATTCCTAAATTAGATTGGGAGGATTATAAAACTACAACCGAAGAAGCAATTGAAAGTGCCTTCTTTATAGAAGATGTTCCTTTTATGAACTTAGAAGAATTAGTTAAATTCAAAACAGCACTAGGTAGAGAAAAAGATTTTAAAGATATTGAATTAATAAAGAATTACTTAGAAAGTAAAAATAATAGAGTTAGAGCTATAATAATAGAAGATAGTAAGATTCTATTGATGCACAGAATTAAAGCAGGTAACGAGTATTGGGTTTTCCCTGGAGGAGGACTTGAAGATGGTGACCTAACCCCTGAGGATGGATTAAAAAGAGAATGCTTAGAAGAGTTAGGTGTTGAAGTAGAAGTCAAAGGGTTATTTATGGAAAAGCCATCTTTGGCTCCAAAAACAATGGGTAAGATGGAGTATTTCTATAAATGCAATATTATTGGTGGAAAAATTGGAACCGGAACTGGTCCAGAATTTAGTAATAGAGATATTGAGCAATATGGTACTTATGAAGTAGTGTGGATCCATGTTTCTGATTTGAAAGGTAAAAATGTATATCCATATGAGGTAAGAGATAGGGTAATAACAGAGAGAATTTCTTCCCAATGAGTCAACATATTAAGAACTGTCACGGAAAATAATAATGTCTAAAAAATCACATAAATTTGAGCATCTAATAAATAAAGAAAAATACCAAGTATTTGTTTTTTCCTGTAAGGCATATTTCCCATTCCTTTTTGCTGGACATCCTTGGGTAGTTATAAATAAAAGGGGGATTGTCAGTCGTTATGAGGTCCTTCACTTTATAGATAGCGATAAAACTGAAACAAATTATATCTATATAAATAAGTTCGAACCTTTTATCGCTATAAATGATAAATTATTTAAAGAGGTTGTACATGATAAGATAAACCTATTAGGCTATATTGAAGGGGAGGAAGGCTCCCTTGCAAAGGAGGTCATAGAATATGTAGAGGACTCACCAAATAATTACCCATATAGTGATATCTATAATTTTTACGGGCCAAACAGTAATACCTATGTCCAGAATATATTAAATAGGTTCCCCGAATTGAAGATCAAGCTTAATTGGAATCACATAGGTAAGGAGTTTAATAACCCAAAAACTTTGAATTTCTAGAGCCGAGTCAATATAAATTTTATATATATCATTTCAATTTTATACCAAATATCGTTATAAATTGGTGTTTTTATGATACAGAATAGAATATATGTCAAAAACGACAGGAGAAGGCCCTAAATAAGGCTAACTTGAACATAACTATGTATAGTCTGTCAATGTGTCAAATACAAAATACCCTTATATATAAGGGTATTTTGTATTTGACACGAGGTAAAACCATTGTATAACTATTGACTTTTGTAGACCTTTATGCTACTATATGAGGAGTTCCAAGTATGTTGTCATAAGGATGATATATAAGGAATTTTTTATTTTGAGTCCTAATGTATTAAAAAGCATAAGACAAAAGATAAAACCCTTCGGGGCGCCCGATGGCTCGTTGCCATCAACTATGAATAAACAAAAGATAATACGTTACTTGCAGTCGATTGTAGCTATACCTATGATGGCAGTGGTAATCCCACTAGGAGGTGCTCAAGCTATTCCTGACACGACTACACATAACGTCAAGATTGAGGTTTCAAGTTCTGCGATAACAACGCTAGAGCAAGAGGACCTTAAAGAGAAAGCAGATACTATAGATTCATTTCTTAAATCTCGCGGATCAGTATTAGCTGGATATGGAGCTAAATTCGTTGAAGAAGCAAGAGTGAATGAAATTGACTGGAGGCTTCTTGTATCTATCGCAGGACGTGAGACAACTTTTGGAAAGAATATGTGTAAAAATCCAAAAGCTCCAAATAATCCATTCGGTTGGGGTTCATGTAAATTTGGTTTTGATTCAATAGATGACTCAATAGAAAAGGTTTCAGCAAGTCTAGGGGGTAATAGTGAGAATACAGCTCATCATTACCAAGACAAGACAACTACACAGATCTTACGTAAATACAATTCAGTTATTCCTAACTATCCAAAAGAGGTTATAAGAATAATGAATATGATAGATGCTACAGATCCTATTTAATATAAAAG
>CAINWY010000070.1 GCA_903854645.1 uncultured bacterium
CAGTGCATTTTATCACCTGAAAGGGATATATGATCTGCCGATTGTATTTAAGTATAATTCTGAAAATGATGGGAATAGATGGTTGAGTATTTTTATTGATCAAAAAGTGGCTCCTTCAATAGATTATACTCTTAAAGTTTCTATAAAATGTAAAGAAGGTTATGCTGGAAAGTTTAAGAAATGTATTTCTGGAAAATGGGTTTATGACCAAGTTACAGATGAAGAATCTGGACAGACTATTTCTGCGGATGCTTGTTTAGGTTGTATATGGAACAGCAAATGTTACAAAAATGGAAAGAATTTTACCGGTTTAGACAACATCAAACGATATTGTGATGAAGCAACAAAAGAGGTTAAAGAACAAAAAAAAGTTGGTGGTTCTTGTGTTCAATCATATGAATGTGCTTTTCCATTAACATGTGCAGAAGGAAAATGTTATGATTTAAGACAGGTAGAGGATAAAAATACTAGTAAAACAATTTATGCTAAAGATTGTGCTGGTTGTTTAGTTGGGGAGATTTGTTATACTGCTGGAAACAGATTTAAAGATGAAAATGAAACGGCTTCTTTCTGTTCTGTTCAAAAGAAAGTCGTAGCACAATATACTGAAGAAAAACTTTGTAATGAAAACTATGAATGTGATAGTAATGTCTGTGCAGCTGGAAAATGTATTAGTGCTAGTTTTATTGAGAAAATTTTAAATTGGTTTAAGAATTTATTCGGATAAAATGAAATCTATTGCAGGATTTGTTCTTTCTGTATTGGGTGCGATTGGTGTTTTTATTTTTTCTGTTGTTATTGGAATAGTATATGGTTTGTTAGGGACAGGATTAGCTCTGTTTGGAGGTCTAGAAGCTGCGGGTTATTATGGGGTTCTCATTGTTTTTTTAGGAATATGGTCTTTAGCTTCTTTTGTTGGGGCTTTTATGATGATTTCTGATAAAACTTTAAAGGCCGGCTCTATAATCTGTATTATTTGTGGTTTTTTTAATTTGTTTTTATTGATTGGAGGAATTTTAGGAGTAGTTGCTTTGAGCAAGGAAAATAAAGGACAAGTAGTTGCTCAACAGCCAGTCATACCCTCTTCTCAAATTAAAACTGTAAAACCTACGGTTGTTAAACAAGTCATAAAAGAAAAAAAGGCTGCCCCCGTTTCTGATGGCACAGTTACTTTACAAGAAGATTCAAAGACTTGGGCTTTCTTGGGAGTTTTTTTAACATGGATAGGTTATTTAATTGTTAATAACAGCGACCATAAAACAGATGCTTATGCAGTCTATTATGCTAAACAAGGCCTCGTTTTAGGAATTGCCTATGTAATTGTTTATTTTTCTGGTCTAGCGTTGTTTTTCCTACCAAGGTTTATTTCTTCTATTTTATCTCTTGGTGTCTTCGTATTGTATATTCTTGCAATTATTAATGCTTTCAGTGGAGAACTAAAGCCATTACCCCTATTGGGTGGGTTTATCAAATGAATGGTAAATAAAAGTTCTAAAAACAATCTTTAAATAGAACCTCTTCTAATAAAAAATAAGAAATCATCGTCAATTCTATATTAGTTCTTACCCTTAACATTTCTATGCAAAATAACCAAACGGTACCGACATCGCTCGATTATACCATTTGGTAGGCATGCGCGGGCCGCTGACGATGGCCAAATGGTATCTTGCAGCGATGTCTCATTCAATATTAACCAACAGAATTTTTACCAAGGACAAGATTTATAAAGGTATATAAGTGTATATACTCATGGATACTCAAAAAATATTACATTACCCACAACTAGACAGTGTTCTAATGGTGGAGAAACTGATTTATGACTCTAGCGGAGAGTACAAAAGAAAACAATTGTGGTCTGTCCTCCCAAAAAAAATGATGTATCAAACATTTGTAGTTATTCTCGATTATCTTCTATATTCTGGAAAAATAGCAGTAGATAGAGAAGGACATGTTTGTTGGATTTGGAATCCTGAAGGAGTAGA
>CAINWY010000071.1 GCA_903854645.1 uncultured bacterium
CTTTTGCAATTTTCTCCAAAATAATCCTCCCGCTATTATGGCGAGTGTTTTCATATTCTTGTCCTGGGTTTCCTAATCCTACTATTAGCATCATATATTTATAATAACATAAAAAATCACTTTTAATCTAGTGTTCTAGATTTTTTGAATAGCTCCCCTCGAAGGACACGGATATTTTTTGGGTAAAAAATTCCTCGTGCTCGGCTCGACAGCCTCCCAAGCTCCTTCTTGGGGACTATTCAAAAAAATCTATACGGGCTAATTGTTGGGAGCAAGAATATTTTTATGCACTATAATAAACTTACACCACCACACTACACTAAGCTCTATTCTGTCAATAGAATTTGTATGATAAAATACTTTCTATATGGAAAATAATAAAATACAAAATGTTCTTTCAAATGAAAAATTCAAGAAATTCATGCAAGATGGTTGGGATTTATTGAAGTTTGCTGTCATAGCCCTCGCCATTGTTATACCTATACGCTTATGGGTTGCTCAGCCATTTGTAGTTTCTGGCGAATCAATGTACCCCACTTTTGACAACGGCCAATACCTTATCATTGATGAAATTTCATACATAGTTGGAAATATCAAGAGAGGAGATGTCGTGGTATTCCGATACCCAGGTGATCACAAAAGATTCTTTATAAAGAGAATTATCGGCTTACCAAATGAGAAAATTTCAATAAAGAATAATGAGGTAACTATTACAAACAAAGACAACCCTGAAGGATTCAAACTCAATGAGCCATATATAAATGAGAAAACTTTTGATGGTGGGGATTATACTACAAAAAATGATGAATATTTTACAATGGGTGACAATAGGAATAGAAGTTCCGATTCGAGATTTTGGGGAATACTACCCTCAAACTTATTAATTGGTAGAGCCTATTTGAGACTCTTACCTATTAAAGATATATCCTATTTACCAGGCGTATTTAACCAATAATTATATGAGTAATGAAAATAAAAAAATAAATAAAGAATCCTTAAATTCATTAAAGGGAATGCGAGATATTGTAGATGAACAGTATTATCAATTTCAAGGATTTTTTGAAAAAGCTCAAGAAATTGCTGTTTATTATGGATTTAAACCTATTGATACCCCTATTCTAGAGCATGAAGCAGTATTTACTTCATCGATTGGTGAAGGCACTGATATTGTAGACAAGGAAATGTATACATTGAAGACCAAGGGTGGTGACCATCTAGCTCTTCGTCCAGAACATACTGCTGGTCTTATGCGTAGCTACATAGAACATGGTATGCAGTCTCTCCCTCAGCCTCTCCTATTCTACAGCTATGGTCCAACTTTTAGACATGATAATCCTCAAAAAGGAAGATACAGACAGTTCTATCAGTTTGATGTAGATGTTTTAGGAAGTGAAAAAAGTATTCTCGATGCTTTGGTTATTAAAACTGCCTGGACAATATTAGAAGAAGCCGGTGCTAAAAATTTATCTGTAGATATCAATTCTATAGGAGATAAAACATGTCGTAGCGGTTATATACGTGAATTAACCAATTTTTACAAAAAGAACATCAGTTTTCTACCTGCGATTGACAGAGAGAGACTGAAGACTAATCCCCTTCGAATTCTAGATTCAAAGGAAGAGAAAACAATCGAATTAAATCAAAATGCTCCTGATACCCTTTCTCATTTATGTCCAGACTGCAAGAAACACTTTAAAGAAGTTCTTGAATATCTAGAAAAGATGGAAATACCCTACAATATAAACAAATGCTTGGTGCGAGGTTTATCTTATTACACTAGAACAGTTATTGAAATAATGATTGATGACGAAGAAACAGGTAAAAAGATAACAATAGCTGGAGGAGGTAGGTATGATTATCTAGCAAGGCAGCTAGGTAGCAAGAAGGATGTCCCCTCTGTTGGAATTGCTATTGGAGTCGACCGTGTAGTAGAAGCACCATGGTTTGCCAAATTATCTCCTCGCATAATTAAAAAGCCAAAGATGTATTTTATTCAGCTCGGTTTTGACGCCAAGCTTAAATCTTTAAATGTTATTGAAATACTACGAAAAGGTAAAGTTCCAATAGCACAATCTATATCCAAAGATAATCTGGGTGCTCAATTAGCTGTAGCAGAGAAGCTCGGTATGCATTATGCTATAATTTTTGGTCAGAAAGAGGCCATGGAAAATTCTGTTATTTTTCGAGATATGACAAACAGATCTCAGGACACAGTCAAGCTCGAAAGTTTGCTAGAATATATTAAAAATCTTAAATAATATATGATTAAAATTGTTCAAAGTGAAGATCCAGTTTTACGTAAAATTGCAAAGGATGTTCCTATTGCATTAATAACAGAACCTAAAATTCAAAAAGTACTGAAAGATATGATAACGGCTTTAAATCGTGAGAGTGATGGAGTCGCTATTGCCGCCCCACAGATAGGAGTTTCATTACGTATTTTCATTGTATCTGGTAGAATTTTTGATGAAGATTTTATAAGAGGACATGGTGCTATAGAGGGTGACTTGTATAAAAAAGCTAGACAAAAAGATCTCGTATTTATCAATCCTGTTATCTTAAAACTATCCAAAGATAAAAAACTGTTATCTGAGGGGTGTCTATCTGTGAGACCTACGTATGGCAAGGTGCGCCGTGCTACACGCGCCAGTGTTGAAGCGTATGATGAGAATGGTATTAAAATGAACAAAGAAGGAGTAGGATTACTCGCGCATATATTTCAACATGAGATTGATCATCTGGATGGTATATTATTCACGGATAAGGCCAGAGATTTACATGATGTTTTTGAAGACAATGAGTCAATAGCTAATAAATAATATACAAATATAATGCCACAAAAAACCCTAAATTTTATTTTCTTTGGTACTCCCGAAGTTGCAAGTAAAACGCTGCAGATACTTAAAAGTAATGGTTATATCCCCCTACTTATTATTACATCACCGGACAAGCCATCTGGCCGTGGTTTAGAAATGCACGAGACCCCTTCTGCTATATGGGCTCATGAAAACAACATAAAGTGCTTAAAGCCAGAGAAATTAACGGCAGAATTTATAGAAAGTCTTCCTGATGTAGATCTCAACATAGTTGTAGCATATGGGAAAATTATTCCTGAAATTCTGATAAATAAACCAAAGCTAGGTACAATAAATATTCACTATTCTCTACTACCAAAATATCGAGGTGCTTCCCCTGTTGAAGCTTGTTTATTAAATGGAGACGAAGAAACCGGAGTAAGTATCCAACAGATGGAATACAAGCTAGATAGTGGTCCAATTATAAAGGAAGAAAAAATAGATATAGGCATAAATGATAATAAAAAAGAAATCAGAGAAACTCTAATTAATCTAGGAGCAAATTTATTATGTAATATTTTACCAGAAATAGAACAGGGCCAAATCGTACCACAAAAACAGGATGAAAATTATGCTACATTTTGCAAAAAAATTAAAAAGGAGGACGGTGAATTAGATTTAAACCAGAGTGGTAAATTAAATTGGAATAAATATAGAGCTTATGAGGGATGGCCTGGGACTTTTTTCTTTATAAATAAGGGCGCTAAAAAAATAAGAATCAAAATAAAATGGGCGACTTTTATTAACAATGAATTTATAATTAAGAGAGTCATTCCAGAAGGCAAGAAAGAAATAAATTACGCTGATTACATAAAACAAAATCCACTTTAAAGTGGATTTTGTTTTATGTAATCTATTTAGATGTAGATGGGTTTCTGCCTGATATCCCTTTGATCATTTTTTTAATACTGGTAGCTCCTCTCTTGTATAAAGTACTTTTTTTATTCTTTTTATTTTTAATTTTTTTAACTA
>CAINWY010000072.1 GCA_903854645.1 uncultured bacterium
AAATACTATTATAATAATACAACTTATAAGTAAAAAAAGCTAATTTTTTGTGGACAAAAGATGACCAATTTCCAACCATTTCTCAAATTTTATATCTTCTGCACGAGACTTTTCATTTATACCTAATTTTTTGAAAATTTCATCTATTTTTTCTATGTTCCGATATAATTCTTCCAGGTTTTTTCTGAGGACTTTTCTCTTGTGCGCAAAGCCAGCCTTTATGAGAGAGAAAAATGCATCCTCCTCCTCTTTATCCTTGAAATGCTTATTACTGATATTACCTATATGTATTATGGCTGAATCCACCTTTGGTGCTGGCGAGAAGAATCTTTTGTGTACCTTCATTATATATTTGGGGTCTCCATATGCCCGCACGCTGAGGGAAAGAATACTCTCCTTGCCATCTCGGGCTACTATCCTCTCTGCGACTTCTTTTTGTACCAATAGAGTCATACTAATAGGCTTGGGTTCCTCGCTCAAAAATTTGCGGATTATTAATCCAGTAATATTGTAAGGAATATTTGCAACTATTTTAAATCCCCCATTTTTCAAATTATATTTTTCTGGATCAAAATATAAAATATCTTCATTCAATAAGATTAGTTTTTTGTTTTTTATTTCATTCTCAAATTTTTCATTTAGAAGTTCCATTAGGTCACGATCTTTTTCTATCGCTATGACCTGTCCTGCTCTCTCTAAAAGTTTCTCTGTGAGAGCCCCCTTCCCTGGTCCTATCTCTACTACGACATCCTCCAGAGATAAAGCGCTGGCATCACACATCTTGAAAAGCGCCTCCTTGGACTTTAAAAAATTCTGCCCCATTGATTTCTTCGCTTGGTGAATCATATTTATATATTAGCATAAAATTTAAACTGTAAAAGAAAAGCCTTCTAAATAGCTCCTCCAAAAGAGTCCAGATAATTTCTTGCTAGAAATTTCTTCATTGCTCGGGTCGTCACCCTTGCGCGTGCCTCTTTTGTAGGACTATCTAGAAAGCTTTTAAAATACAAAGAATTAATATTTTTTTAAGTGTTTTATTTCTATAAATAAACAACTCTTTCATTGTTTCTACTATGACTCTGTCTAAATTCTGTGAGATGAGTTGGGATGTCGTAGATGAATTCACTAGGATTGTTCACCTGCTTCATTCCGAAAATTGTTCGCAAGCTAGCATAAGTTAGGAAAAGTTTTTTCTCTGCGCGCGTGAGTGCTACATAGAAAAGTCTGCGCTCCTCCTCCTTGTCATCCTTGGTGCCTTGGCCTACTCTTGCATGCGGGAATAAATCTTGCTCGAGGCCTGTGACGAACACGTATTTGAATTCTAGTCCCTTTGAAGCGTGCACTGTCATAAGTCTGACTCCACCTGTTTTGGCCTTGTTTATAAGGCTATCTTGGTCACTTGAGAGAGATGCATCCTCCAATAATTTCTCTATGCCATCTTCCTCCCCATCATATTTTATAGCGAGGGTTACGAGCTCTTTCATATTTTCTAATTTTTCCAGATCTTCATTTGTGCCATTTGAAAGCTCGGCTTCTAGTCCTGATTTTTCAATTATATATTTTATTATCTCCGATGGTTTGTGTGTATCTATATACAGATGTATATCAGCCAACAATTCATAAAATTTATTTATTTTAATTTGCATACCAGCTGGTAATTCTGCGAAAAGACCCGCGAAAAGTTTTGTGAGTGTGACTTTCCCTACGCCACGTGTCGGTGTATTTATAATTCGTTTTATATCTGTGAGGCTCTCTTTGTTCAGACTCGCTTTGATGTAAGCGATGATATCTTTGATTTCTTTTCTATCAAAAAATTTTACACCGAGAACTTGATATGGAATCTGACGCGAGAGCATCGCCTCCTCCAAGACGCGCGACTGGAAATTGGCACGGTAAAGTACCGCAATATTCTCTGGCTTATTTTCTTTTAATAGTTCGTCTATCTCGTCCGCTACAAATTTTGCCTCGGCTACCTCGTCATATGCCTCGCATACCACTATCTGCTCGCCGTCCACATTCTTTGTAAATAAAGTTTTTGGTACTCTGTATTGGTTCTTCTCTATGACACTATTTGCAGCGAGAATTATATTCCCTGTAGAGCGATAATTCTGCTCGAGCATCACAATCTTTGCATTTGGATAATCCTTCTCGAAGTGAAGCATATTCTTGATATTTGCTCCTCTCCAGCTATAGATATTCTGATCTGTATCCCCCACCACACAAATATTCTCCTCCTTCCCTACGAGGAGCTTTGTCATCTCATACTGGACTTCATTTGTATCCTGATACTCGTCTATGTGTACATATTTCCACTTCTCTTGATATTTATTCTTTATCTCGGGAAACTTGCGTAGAATCATTACAGACTCTAAAAGCAGATCATCAAAGTCCAACCCCTTTTCATTCTTTAGCCTAGCCTCATACCCGCCCCAAACGAGAGCCACTATACTTTGCATGCTACTCTTCACCTCCCCTCTAAAATTAGGTAATGTTATGAAGTCTCCTTTTGCCTTGGATATTATACTTTTGATTTTCCTTGGCTCGTGCTGTTTTGGGTCTATGTCGTGCTCTCGCATTACATCTTTTATGATAGAAATGGCATCACTCTCATCAATAATAGAGAAATGCTTGGTAAGTCCTATCAGATGGGCGTTCTCTTTTATGATATGTACTCCCAAAGAGTGAAAAGTAGAGACAAAAGGCACACCACTATAGTGTATAGGCGCACTTATACCATGAACTCGCTCCTCAAGCAGAGCCATAACCCTATCCCGCATCTCTTTTGCAGCCTTATTTGTAAAGGTTACAGCGAGAATCGAGCCCGGATTGACCCCCTGGTGTATAAGGTGAATGATTCTATGTGTTATCGTCTTTGTCTTCCCCGCCCCTGCCCCCGCTACTATTAAAAGAGGCCCATCCGTGTATAGGACTGCCTCTTTTTGTTTGTCATTTAATGAATCAATATATTGCATGACCCACATTGTAACATTTATTTAATTTTTTGTTTAAATAGATTGTTTTATTTTCTCTGCCTCTATTTCATCAGAAATTTTGAGTACTTGTTTTCTCGTTTCCTCAAGTTCTGCTAGTTCCTTTTCCACAAATTCCATATCATCATTTAAATCCTTCTCTATAGTGTCCAATTGCTCGGTATACTCCTTCTCTATTTTCTCTGCCTCAATATCATTTGTGGCATCAACACCGAGCTCCTTGAAATCAGCATCTAGTTCTTTTTGTAACACATCCTTTATCTGAATTGTAAGTCCTGGGGTAACCTCTGTCTTTTCAGATAAAATAGAAGACAAAATTGATTTTGTTTCAGCGGAATAATCACTATTTATAAAGAAATCTCTTAGTTCTTGTATATTCATAAATTATGCTGCTTGAGCCTCTAAATTATTACCCATTTGTGCGACCTTATTATACTGGGCAAGTTTTGATAATGTTTGTTGTAGTTTTTCCGCTTGTATTTCGGCTTTCTTTTCTAGTACTGACTTTTTCCAAGCATTCATTTTCTCATTAAAAGCATCCTTTGCATACCAAGCCCGAAGAGTTGCTGTGTCTATCGCATCTCTACCGTACTTTACAGCACCATCATAATTCTTTACGATACCTTCTTTTGCAGCAGTTAATTTTGTAGTTGTTTTATCCATAATCAAACTCCCCACTGCTTCTGCTGTTGCGGCCTTGTCCTTTAAATAATTTCCAGCTTGATTAACTTTTTCTACAGAATAATTTTTTGCCTTGTTCATCCCCCCAGAAGTTGTTTCGTATACAGAAGCCATACCCTTACCCGCCCATACACCTAGCTGCTCTGCTTTGGCACTTGTATATTTATCAAACTGATTAATGTCATCACCTACTGACTTAATTCCTCCCACAACTTTTTCACCGACAAAAGAGGCACCAGTGGCAACACTATCTCTTATGTAACCTGCTTCATCTCCTATTTTCTCCCCGACAAATTTAACTCCAGCAACAGTTGTCTCTGGACTATTTAGTACACCGATAGCTCCAGACTTGAAAAGCCTTCCTAGTCCTGCTGCACCCTTACTAAACCAGCCAGAAACTTTACTCTTTGCATTACTCATAGTTTCTGCGATTTGATTAAACCTCTGCTCCCCCTTACTGACAACAGTTTCTGGTCCCGCATTGGTAAGATTTTCTACTTTGGCATTCTCTACTTGTGCCTCCACAACAGCTGCCTCTACTGTTTTATTATCGATTGGTCCTTTATTATCCATAAAATATGACG
>CAINWY010000073.1 GCA_903854645.1 uncultured bacterium
ATATCTAAAATAATTTTAGCACATCATGATAAGTAATGAAAATCATTAGAACAATTAATAAGCCAAAACCAACTGTATTTATTATATTACCTATTTTAGGATTAATCCTAGACCCCTTTATTTTTTCAATCAACAGGAAAAGTAATCGCCCACCATCAAGCGCTGGAAAGGGTAATAGATTTATAACCGCTAGGTTGACTGATATTAATGCTGTAAAAGATAAAAGGTAAACGAATCCAAATTTTGCTGCATCACCTACAACTCCAACTATACCAATAGGCCCCGTCAGTGCAGACATATTCCCCTTGCCTACAACAGCCTGACTTATGAGTGTATAAAATCCTACTGCTGTACCTGCTGTTATGTCAGTGGTTAGTTTAAGTCCTTCCCATATGGCCTTATGAATTGGTAGTCTAAGCGTACCTATCATATCCATCGCAATTCCTATTGCCGGATTACCTTCCTTGTTGTTTGACGGAATGACATTTACTGTTATGGGTTCTTTTCCTCTAATTAAATCTATCTTTATATTTTCCTTTCCATGCTTTTTAATGAAGTATTGAACACTTTCTGCTGATGGTGTCGTAGTGTAATCATTCGTGATTGATAGCTTAATGATTTTATCACCAGTTTTGATACCTGATATCTCTGCGGGGCTTGATTTTATAACACTTGTTATAGTTAGATATTGATTCGATACCACCTGTCCCTTTGGAGCCATGCTAGTAGATGATGGGAGACCTGACATAAAGCCGACAGATAGTAGGAGCCACGCAACTAAAAAATTCATAACAACTCCTGCTACTAATACTGCAGCTTGAATATACCTAGGCTTATCTACAAAGCTTCTCTTTTTATCTTCATCACTAATATTTTCATCATCTCCATTTTCTCCAAAAATTTTGACATAGCCACCTAATGGCAATGCGTTCAAATTATAAGTTGTCTCACCTATTTTCTTACCATAAATTCTAGGGGGAAAGCCGAAAGAGAATTCATCCACCCGAATACCTGATTTTTTTGCAACAATAAAATGCCCAAATTCATGGGAAACTACGAGAACTAACAAAATAACAATAAATATAATAATTGACATGCAGATATTATATCATACTTTAGTTATTCATTAGATCAGTTTCTTTTTTAGCAAAAATTGCTTCAAGATTTTGATTTGCTTCATCTACACATTTCTGTATATCTTCCTTGGCTCTCTTTTGATCATCCTCGGGAAAATCAGAGGTTGTTTCTATCTCATTTTGTCTTTCTTTTCGAACACTAATACGCGCATCTTCTAGCTTTTCTTTTAATATCTTGACTAGTTTCGAACGATTCTCTGTTGTAAGCATAGGAAAAATAGCACGAACTCCATCACTATCAGAGACAATAGAAAGACCAAGATTAGCAGCTGCTATAGCGCTCTCAATATCTTTAATTTGATTTTTATCCCACGGAGAGATTCTCAAAGTCTTTGGGTCTTCTATAGATATACTAGCGACATTCTTAATCGGCATAAATGACCCATAACTTTCTACATTTATAGAATCTAGTATCATTGGTGTAGCGCGACCTGTATGAACAGAACCATACTCCCTACTGAGCCACTCTTCTATCTTCTTTAATTCACTTTTAAAATTTGTTGTATTGTATGCCATATGTTTATAGCGTAACAAATTATTTTACAAAAAACTAGTCTGGCTCCTCGTTCTCCCTCATCCGAGGACCTTTTTTAGAATATAATTTGTGGAGCTTATCTTATATTATGAGAGCTATGTGCTCCAAAATCATCTTTACTGATGCTCCCGGTAAACTTAGAAATCCACGACAATTTCCAAGCTCTTCTAAGCTGAATTTAGTATCTTCATTATTTAAATCCTTTTTCCATTTCTCATATATAATTCTTTCTACACCATTAATGAGGGAAATTGCATAGTATCTTAATCCTCCACTATTTTCATTATCTTTAAAATCCCTTATTATTTGACCAACTTTTTCAATTCTATCTCTTACATTTGCAATCATAAATTCATTTGCTATCTTATCTTCAAAATTATTGTCTTTATTTAAATTCTTAACTAAATGCACTCTAGACATAATAGTACCAATAAGTAATGAAGAATCAGGAACGACAATAAAAAAGTGAGTATTTAAAGTGGGCTCTTCTATCATTTTGAGTAATGCCTGCTCGGCTTCTTTGTTTATAAACTTGGCTCCGATAATACATATTTTCTTTATTCCATCAACTGACTTATTTACATACCATTCCCTCAAATTATGGCCATCTTCTACGCCAAATGAGTCATAAAGATTTAAACTCACGTCTCTACTATTCTTTACTATATCACCCCTTTCCTCTAGGTATAATCGTATAAGATAAACAACGTCTTCTGGATTGCCCTCTACTACGTAGCTATGGAATAGATTGATTGGAAATAATTGATTCAAATTAGCCATAATACTATTGTACTGCAAAAGGGAAAATATCTGAAAGCTCTCCCGAATAATAGAATTCGTATGATAGTCCCCCAAATGTATAATTTTGATTATTAATATTAATTATAGAACCTCCTATATCAGGATTATCCTTTGGAATAGATTTATTGAAGCCCAAATTAAATAATGTAGAAAGTACTTCGGGTCGATCGGTTATAGTATATCCCACATCCTCCCATTGACGCATAATCTGTTTCAAAAATAGACCAGTATAAAGATAAGAGTAGTAATGATTATCTTTATCAGTTAATCTCAACATTAATTCTGAATCAGGGTTCTTGTCCCCATAATCTAATACTGATTGGTAGTTTGGACCCAAGTAAAACGGGCTATTTATATCTTTTAAATTACTTTCTATAACTTTTGCTGTTTCGAATTTTACTCCTGCAACTCCATATGAAAACTTTGTGCCATTCCCCAATATCTTCAATGGTTCAAAAAATTTCTTGTACGATTCCCTATTTGATGTGAAAAATCTAAACTGCTCTGATATAACTGTCGAAACAATTATTCGAGCTGGGACTCCAGAATCGATACTAGCCTTTAAAATATAATCCTTATCTTTAATCAATGCATCTCTTAGTGTCTGCCATTCAGGAGAAGAAATCCAATCAAAAATGTCCTTATTTTCATTGGAATTATTTGAAATATAATTATTATTTGCTATGAAGGTGCATTTATCAATTTTATCCTTTAGAGAATTATTGTACGATGTCACAGATACTAGAGCGTCTATCATTTTAAGCACTAAAGTTTGGGATTTTGTTTTAATATATGTATCTAAAATCTTTTGACCATTTATCGGATAATCTGCTAAAACTGTCACTAGTTTACATTTAATCTCCGTATTTATTTTATTTGAATTATTATTATCTTTATTATTAATTACATGAAGTTGTGTCGTTGTGCTTTTAATTTGATTAAAATATGCATTCCTAGAATCAATACTTCCATTTACATCAGTTAGGTGTAATCTCATAGCCACAAAAACAACTGAAAAAATTAAGCCGACCAAGGCTAAACCACATAAAACAATTATTAAAATTATTTTTAATAAATTCTTATTTTTTAAAATTTTCATCTTTTGCTAATTATTGTCTTCTTATATGTATCTAAATGGTTCAATGCCTCACCTGTTCCTTTTGCAACACAAAGTATAGGTTCATCTGCAACTCTTGCCTTCACTCCTGTACGCCTATATATTAATTCAGACAAATTTCTAAGCTGGGATGACCCTCCTGTCATTATGATACCATCATCTATAATATCTGCCGATAATTCTGGTGGTGTTTGAGATAACACATCCTTTATGGCTCCTATCATTGTGCGTAATTCTTTATCTATCGCGCGAACAATTTCATTTGTAGAAATTTGAGCCGTCCTAGGCAGACCTTGAATGAAGTCACGCCCTTTGATAGTAATAGTTAATTCTTCTTCCAGTGGTACAGCTGCACCAATTTTTATTTTAATAATTTCTGCAGTTCTATCTCCGATTGCTAGGTTAAAAGTTTTCTTTATATAGTCGGCAATAGCTAGGTCAATCTTATCACCTGCACACTTTACAGATGTCGAGGCAACAATACCCCCTAGAGCTATAACAGCTACGTCTGTGGTTCCACCTCCGATGTCCATAATCATATGCCCTTTTGATTCCTGAATTGGTATGCCAGCTCCTATTGCAGCTAGGATTGGTTCCTTCACTACATAGGCATTTGCAGCACCTGCCTTCACTGCAGCTTCAACAACAGCTCTACGCTCTGTCGAAGTAATACCTGCGGGAACAGAGACCATAACGTCTGGTTTAAATAAATTATATTTACCTAAAGTTTTTCTAATAAAATATCGAAGCATTGCCTCGGTCACTCTATAGTCAGCAATAACACCATCCTTCATTGGTCTATAGACGATAATACTCTCGGGTGTTTTACCTATCATTTCCTTTGCCTCAGACCCAATAGCTAGAATTGTATTGTCTTGCTCGGAAACAGCCACTACAGAAGGCTCATTCAAAACAACTCCTTTGCCTGGTAAATATACAAGCGTGTTTGCAGTACCCAAATCAATACCTAGTTTTTTATAAAATAAAGCCATATGATAAATCGATAATAGCACTATATCACAAAACTATAATGTTTAAAATAAGCAAATTTGTGCTACCATATCAATATGTTCATAGTTACCGTCATTCCTATACAGAAAGGATTTCAAAAAGAGAATCTTACTTATTTTTATCCAACGGAAATAACGCTTGGTAGTATCGTCTCCGTCCCTCTTCGTTCCAAAAATATTGATGGAATAGTAATTGATATAGAAAATGCTCGCGACCAAAAGTATGATTTAAAAAATGCTGACTTCCAACTAAAGAAAATTGTGGGGGTTAAGGGACCATCTCCTTTCTCAACTGCTTTTTTCACTGCATGCGAAAAAATGAAGGATTATACAGTTAGTAATACAGATC
>CAINWY010000074.1 GCA_903854645.1 uncultured bacterium
AATTAAACCTTATTTTATTAATCTAAAATAAAAGTTTTACCTATAGCCCATTATATGCCAATTTGTGCAGGAAGGGTATAAGGTTAAAATTAAAATCTCGTAAACAATTTGTTTACGAGATTTTTTGAAATTTTTGGATTATTTTTTATTCATAATCTCTTCTAATCTGATAGACACTTGCTGTTCTATAAGAAGAGAATCTAGGTGCTTATTTAAATTTTCATAATAAATGTGCATTTCATCATAAAAATCTACTGTATCCTTTTTAACGGATTTAGATGCAATCAACTTGGCATCTCGATGGACTGTAGGAATTTTAGAATCTATTTTAGGCCATTTCTGATTTTCAAGTGAATCTAGACGAGTTTCGATGCTCTTGAATCTTTCAACATAGATGACCTGCTGTGCAGAGTAACAAATAGCCAAAATGACTAACAATAAATACAACAAATTTGAAAAAGCATTTTTCATAATTTTTAAATTATTTTTTTGGGCAATATTCGCTATCTTTATATATAAAACATAAAAACAGACGAATGCCTTTACATAAATGTAAAAGGGCTTTATTTGAGGGTAGTCTAGAGTATTTAGGGTGGTTTGTCAATTATCTATTTGTGTGGTGCACTACACGATAAAATGCGTATTTTATCTGACGAGTCGAGAGCTTTGAGGAAAAGATTTGAGAAACTTGATTTATTCTGCTTATATTGTATAGTATAGACAATAAAAAAAGTTCATAAAAAATCAATTTTTAAGAAATGAAGAAAACACTGAAGAAAAAGGTCACTTCAACTAAAGTAGTTGAAGTACTCAATGTAGGCTTCGGTAATCGCTGTACCATTTGCGGCGGATACTTTGAGGACGACATTTGTCCTAATCATCACGAGCGGGGTGAAAAATATCCCGTAGAAAAGAAACAATAAAACGTTTCTTGTAATTAAATTTAAGGCTCGCTTTTACAGTGAGCCTTTTTTTATGCCTATGTTTAAAATTAATGAACTAGACGAAAATTATGATACAATATGGATATGAGAAACTTTACAAACTCCAAAAGTAGTATATTGATATTTACATTGATTATCGTAATGGTTTTCAGTATGTCTATATACAAGGAAGCCTCTGCGACTACTGTATGCACTTCTATCACTAAAAGTTTAAATTATAATGCAAAGAAATTAATGAAAGACAAAGAGGTCACAATGCTTCAAGATTTTCTATATACAAATGGCTATCTTGCTTCCAAGACTACTGGTGGCTCCTATGGCAAGCTCACATATGCCGCTGTAAAAAAGTTCCAGATAGCCCAGAAGATAAGTCCGACTGGCTCTATCGGTCCTATCACAAGAGCAGCAATCAAAAAGATAAGTTGCTCGAATACTCCTACAACTGCTACTCCAACTCCAACTATCGTCACGACTACTACACCAATAGCTCCAGTTGTAAAATCAACAGTGGCAGTAGTCCCTACTCCAGTATTTAAATCCGTGAATAGTTTCTCGGCTCCTACACTGGGGGCAGAGGTGACAACAGGTAATACTTTTATGATCAAATGGACTGGAGACAATACAGGTAGAGTCATAAATATATTGATAGAGGATGGCAATGGTGCAGGTGCCGGATATATAGCGACCAATCAATCAAATATAAATCAATATATCTGGACAGTCGGCAAGATCTTTATGTCCGATGAGCAATACACGACTGCTAGCCCTGGCAAGTATAGGATAGTGATAGTGGACCAG
>CAINWY010000075.1 GCA_903854645.1 uncultured bacterium
ATATCGTGGTCTAGCGTTATTCATTTTAATTAAGTATAATATATTTATTAGTAATCATTAGTAACATTATAAAAAAATATGGAATCAAAAAGAATTGAATTTTTTAATAAATTGTCGTTTGTAACATTATTAGCCACATTATTTTTGTCACTGTTTTTCTTCATACCTTATGTACCTGTAACACTAGAGGCTAGTAAGGGTTTTCTACTTTCAGTAGGAACAACACTTTCAGTTTTCTTTTGGTTGATTGCACGTCTTGGTGAGGGTAAATTCAGAATTCCCAAAGACAGATTGATACTTTACGCGGGTATCATACCACTTGTATTTTTGGTATCATCCTTTTTCTCTTCATCTCTTTACATCTCTTTATTTGGTAGTGGATTTGAAATGGGCACCTTTGGCTCAATGTTGATTCTATATGTAATATTCTTCTTGTCATCGATGTATTTTCAATCAGAGGAGCGCCTCTGGTACTTCTTTAAGGCTTTATTCTTAGGAGCATTAATACTTTCAGTTTTTGAATTACTCAATATGTTTATTGGATTTGGACGTTTCTTTCCAGGTCTTTTACAGGGTATATCCTCAGGTAATCTTGTAGGGAGTTGGAATAATTTTGCCCTATTATTCGGTTTGATACTTTTATTATGCCTATTTTCTATAGAGTTTTTAAAGGTTACTCGCATTTATTTAATTTTAGAATATTTTTTATTGGTTTCCGCTATATTCTTTTTGGTTATTATAAATATTCCGTTAGTTTGGTTGTTAGTAGGCATATTTTCAATAATTATATTTGTTTATAGTGTTTCAATTCAACATGCGGGTATTCACATCGTTCACGGCGGAGGAGATAAAAAGAGATTTCCATTCGTATCACTAATCGTTGTATTTCTGTGTCTTTCATTCATGATAGGAAGTAATTCACTTGGAGGTTTAATTTCCAGATATGTAAATCTTTCAAGTCCTGAAGTTAGACCATCAATTGTAACAACAGGTGAAATTGCATTGAAATCATTCAAACATAATCCTTTATTTGGAACAGGTCCAAATACATTCGGGCTAGACTGGTCTCTATGGCAACCAAAGGAAATAACTCAAACAATATTTTGGAACTCTGACTTTACCAGTGGATATAGTACATTATCTACTTTTGTAGTAACAACGGGAGTAATTGGACTATTATCGTGGCTATTATTCCTCGCCGTCTTTGTTATGAGAGGAGTTCAGTCTATGCGTGTAGCCTTAAAAGATCCACTTTCTAATTACTTCATAATGACTACCTTCATGATATCTTTGTATTCATGGATAACATTTATAATATATACACCAAATATTATAATGCTCATGTTGGCATTTTCGTCTAGTGGTATTCTGATTGGTATATTAGTATATAAGGATGTCGTTAAAGTTAAGGAGTATTCTTTCCTAGATGATCCAAGGAATAGTTTCTTTGCCATTCTCTCATTAATGGTTCTAATGATTGCAACTTTATCCGTTACTTATCTTTATGTTGAAAAGTTTACCTCAGTAATATATTTTTCAAAGGGATTAAACGCAAGCAATACAATTGAGTCACTTGCTGCTTCTGAAAAAATGCTGGTAAATGCGATTTCATTAGATAAAAATGATGTTTATTATCGCACACTTTCACAGGTATATATTGCAGAAATAGGCGTTCTCGTTAACGATGAGAAAATATCAAAAGATGTATTAAAGACTAATCTTCAGCAATTAATTAATTATGCACAAAATGCTGCTACATTGGCTGTGAGTCAAAATCCAAAGCAGTATCTAAACTATGTAAATCTAGCAAATGTTTATGCTTCACTTGTTCCTCTTGGTGTTGAGAATAGCTTTGAGAGTGCTATGAGTTCATATGCTAAAGCACAGGAACTCGCACCCAATAATCCATCAATTATTTTAGCAAAAGCTCAGCTCGAAATAATAAATAAGAATAATGATGAAGCTCGCAAGTTAATAAGCCAAGCATTAGAACTCAAATTAAATTATTCTGACGCAACTATATTATTGGCTCAAATTGAATCAAATGAAGGTAATATACCAGCTGCTATAAAGCAACTAGAGCGTTCTGTTCAATTAAATCCAAATGATTCTACTATTTATTTCCGTCTTGGTTTGTTGAGATACAATAATTCAAGCTATGCTGAAGCGGTAGGTGCATTCGAACAAGCAGTCATAATTGATACGAACTACTTGAATGCACGTTATTATTTGGGTCTGTCATATCAGAAGGTAGGACGAACTGGAGAAGCATTAATTCAGTATAAAATCTTAAGTAAGATTTTACCTGATAATGAGGATGTTAAAAATGCGATTGAGTCACTGTCTAACTTTCCTGAATCAGCTATACCTGCAGTAGATACAACACCAACTGCACCTACAAAAGCTGTAATAGTACCAGCTACGAAAGATACAAAGTTACCAGCAAAAAATTAATTGTAGCTAGAATCAATGCCTAAAAAGATTCTATCTTTCTTCAATAAAGAATTTAATGGGATAAACGAAGCCGCCTTATTACTTGGCGGTTTCGCTTTTCTCTCTCAAATTTTGGGGCTTATTCGTGATAGAACATTGGCGAGTATGATAGGTGCTGGCCCCACTCTTGATGTTTATTATGCAGCTTTTCGTATTCCTGATTTCATATATATATCGATTGCATCTCTTGCTTCTGTGACTGTACTACTTCCTTTTTTGATAGAAAAAATAAAAGGAGATGATAAAAGTAAAGCCCGTTTATTTTTAGATAACATATTTAGTGCCTATATGTTATTTATGGTAATAATAAGTTTAATAGTGGCCTTTTTAATGCCTTATATTGCTCACTATATTGCTCCTGGTTTTTCAGAACAACAACTAGCGTCTTTAGTAGTCACAAGCCGTATAATGCTCCTATCACCAATATTTATTGGATTTTCGAATTTGATTGGTTCTGTCACTCAATTATTTAGAAACTTTTTTATATTTTCATTATCACCAATATTTTATAATGTTGGAATTCTGTTTGGCATCATTTATTTTTATCCAATTTTTGGTGTTTATGGTTTAGCATATGGGGTTATACTCGGTGCTATATTGCATTTATGTGTACAGATTCCAGTTGTAGTTAGTCATGGCTTATTCCCCAAAATTACATTTAAAATAAACTGGCTTGAAATATATAGTGTTACCAAATTATCTATCCCTAGAACACTTGCACTCTCGTGTAACAGCTTGGCGTTCATTTTTCTTATTGCTATGGCTTCAACATTAAAAGAAGGGTCTATCTCTCTTTTTACGTTTTCATTTAATTTACAGTCTGTACCAGTGGGTATTATAGGGATTTCTTATTCAGTTGCTGCATTTCCAATGTTGGTAAAATCTTTTTCTCTCAAAGATATGGATAATTTTACAGGAAATATAATAGGAGCCGCAAGACAGATAATTTTCTGGTCTCTTCCGGTTATTTCTTTAATTATTGTTTTAAGAGCGCAGATTATACGTGTAGTATTGGGAGCCAATACCTTTAGTTGGGCAGATACTAGACTGACTGCTGCGGCAGTAGCATTATTTATAATTTCTCTAGCATCACAGAGCCTGGTTCTGCTTTTTGTAAGAGGTTATTATGCAGCATCTAAAACAAAAAAGCCGCTTGTCATAAATATATTTTCTTCGATTATGATAATTGTATTTGCTTATATATTATTGTATATATTTAAAACGCATCCCTATACCCTTGATTTCATCGAAGGTATTCTTCGTGTGAGAGACGTGCCAGGGACTATAATGCTGGCGCTTCCTATTGCTTATGCGTTAGGCTCACTTCTGAATTTCTTTCTAATCTGGATGATGTTTAAAAAAGATTTTTTGCATGAGAGAGGAACCATGCTCTATAAAACATTTTTCCAAAGCCTTACAAGTGCTTTTTGTATGGGTTTCTTTAGTTATGTTTCTCTTAATTTGTTTAGTAATATATTTAATTTGAATACATTCATAGGAATCTTCCTTCAGGGTTTAATTTCAGGTTTAATCGGAATATGTTCTGGAATAATTGTATTGTATCTATTCAAAAATAAAGAGTTCTTGGATATATTAAAGACCCTCAGCCATAAATTCTCAAATAATAGAATTGTAGTTCCAGAGCAAGCAGAACTATAATCCTTTGATTTTAAAGCTTTTTTTGCTAGTATAAGATTATGCAGAACATCAAGAATATAAGAAATTTCTCTATTATTGCCCATATTGATCACGGCAAGAGTACTTTGGCAGATAGAATGCTTGAAGTAACAGGTACAATAGAAAAAAGGAAAATGAAGGACCAAGTTCTGGACTCAATGGAGCTAGAAAGGGAAAGGGGTATTACAATTAAAATGCAGCCCGTTCGAATGAATTACTCCTTAAATAAGGAAGATTATGTTTTAAACTTAATTGACACCCCAGGGCACATAGACTTCTCTTATGAAGTATCTCGTGCATTAAAGGCTGTAGAAGGCTCAATATTGCTTATAGACGCGACTCAAGGAATACAAGCACAAACTCTGACTACTTTGCAGATGGCTCGTGATGGAGGGCTCGTGTTGATACCAGTTTTGTCTAAAGTGGATTCTCCATTAGCGATGGTTGATGAAGTTCGGATGGAAGTAGCTGTACTTTTAGATATTGATCCAGACTCCATAATGCTTGTTTCTGGCAAGACGGGTCAGGGCGTCAGTGCATTATTAGAAGAGATAATAAATAGGATTCCACCACCACATCATTCAGATTTTGATAGCACTAAAACAGATGGTGCTCAAGCTTTAGTTTTTGATTTTAAATATGATAATCATAGAGGCGTAATAGTTTATGTACGAGTAGTAGAAGGAGAATTTAAAAAAGGGGAATCACTTTTATTTGCAGTCTCATCTGAGAAATTTATATCTCTCGAAGTAGGTACTTTTTCACCCGAAGAGGAGCCTAGAGAAAAAATTGCGACGGGAGAAATTGGATATATAATTACTGGGATTAAAAAGCCCGGCATAGCATCCGTTGGTGACACAATTACCTATTTGAAGAAACCAGCCCAAGCTCTCCCTGGATATATGAACCCCAAACCAGTAGTATGGGCTTCTGTGTATCCTGAAAGTCAGGATGATTTTCCGAATTTGAAGCAAGCTCTGGGGCGTCTTCGTTTATCAGATTCATCGTTTTCTTATGAGGAGGAATCTTCTGGTTCATTGGGTAGAGGATTTAGATGTGGATTTCTTGGTATGTTACACTTGGAAATAATTGCAGAGAGACTAAATCGTGAATTTGATTTGGAACTGATAGTGACTATGCCATCTATTACATACAAGGTAACAGTTAGAAACGGCAAGGAAGAAACGATTTATTCACCGCATCTTTTCCCCGATGATGGAAATGTAATGAAAGTGCTCGAACCATGGGTAAATGTAAAGATAATAACTCCATCCATTTACATGAGTTCATTAATGCCATTTCTATACGACCATGAAGGAATAATTAAATCCACAGATAATTTTGGGGACAATAGATCGACTATCGACCTAGAGATGCCTCTTCGTGAACTAATGAGAAACTTTTTTGATGATATGAAAAGTATAACATCAGGATATGCATCTATCTCTTATGAAATAGGAGAATATAAAGAGGCGGACGTAGTCCGTATGGATATTATAGTCGCAAACGAAGTAATGCCCGCTTTCTCTAGAGTAGTATCGAGAAGAAGAGTAGAAGAAGAAGCAAAGAGCCAGGTAGAAAAATTACATAAAATTATTCCAAGACAGCAATTTGCTTTTAAGATTCAGGCGAAAGCTTTGGGGCGTATTATATCCTCAGAAGGTGTGTCCGCTTTTCGTAAGGATGTATTAATGCATGGAAGTAAGGTTGTAGGAGGAGGGGATGTGAGTCGTAAAAAGAAGCTATTAGAGAAGCAAAAAAGAGGGAAGAAGAGAATGCAGTCAAACGCAAAAATAAACATCTCTCATGATGTATTCTTAAAGATGATGCGTAGTAGCAATGATAAGTAATTGATATTACTTAAATAACACTGGTAGATAGAGTAATATCATACTGATTATTACCAATATTGAGACTACAGCGAAAACCTTCTCTATACGTTTTTTATTTTTTTGCTCGAAAATCATGCTATAATAATAGCATTAAATATGGCCGAATTCAATAGGAAAAATACATATAATTTTTGGCACTCTCCATTGGCATTGATAGTCCTTTTTTGCATTTTAGCTTTATTTTCATATAATATAATAGGTTTAATAGAAAAAGGGAATGAAACTGCAAGAAAAAAGGAATTAATATTGGCGAATATTGAATCTCTTCGAAAAAGAGAGGCCAGTATAACTTCAGATATTAATAAGTTAAAAACTGATGAGGGTGTAGAAGAAACAATAAGAGAAAAATATCAGGTAGCAAAGGAAGGTGAGAAAATGGTCGTTATAATTGATCCAGAAAATCAAAATACAATAGTGGATAAGGATATTGTGAATAATCATAGTTTTTTAGGTTGGATAAAAAAACATTTAAAATCAATAATTGAAATGCGAGATTAGTTTAGTGGTAGAACTGGTGCTTCCCAAGCATCGGGCAGGGGTTCGATTCTCCTATCTCGCACATTGACCGAAGAGTCTTTTTATTGACTTGTGAGTATTCCGTGTCAATATTTGCATATTTTTTTATTCTGATATACTTATAGAAGTTTAAAATTATTAATTAAAAATGCCTTTGCATTAGCATTGGCGGAAGAAAAATTATTATGAAAAAAGTTACAGTCTACAGCACACCATCTTGTCATTTTTGCCATATGGCAAAAGATTTCTTTAAAGAGAAAGGAGTAGAATTTGAAGATTTTGATGTTTCAAAAGATTTAGATAAAAGAAAAGAAATGTTAGAGAAGAGCGGACAAATGGGAGTACCAGTTATCATTATAGACAATAAGGATATAATTGTGGGTTTCAACAAGGGAGAGTTAGTAAAGGTTCTTGGAATAAAGGAGTCGTAATATTTGAATAGAATAGTGATTCATACCATAGAATATTTTACTGTTCTATGGTATAATCATTATATGGGTAAAATAAAGACTCAAGAAAAAATAATAAAGAAAATAATTTATTTACGCCAAAAAGGAAATAGTATAGCTGAAATTTCAGTAAATGTAGGCAAAAGTAAATCTGTTGTATCTAGATATATTCAAGGTGTTAATGTTTTGCCCTTATATATGGGTATTTTAAAGAAGAAACAAGGTGGTAGTAAGGTTAGAAGTGAGGAACTTTGGGAGAAGTCTAAAATATCTGCTTCGAATATTTTGGGAAAGATTACAACGCGAGATAAAATGATTCTTTTGATGGGTATTTATTGGGGTGAAGGGACAAAAAAAGAATTGAATGTGATAAACAGTGACCATGTATTATTACGCGCATTTATTGAATTTATAAAAGATTTTGGTGTTTCTAAAGAAAGGATAAAGGCTTCTGTACGAATATATGATAGTATTGACTATGAAGAAGCTCTTGATTTTTGGTCTAGAACATTAGGTCTAAAAAAAGAGAGTTTTTTCAAACCAGAGATAATTAGTAATAAAAAGAATGGAAAGTTTAAATTTGGCATGTGTAGGTTAAGGGTTGAAAAAAGTTCAAAAGAGTTTAAACTATTAATGTCCCTTATTAATAATGTTAAAGAACAAATAATGCTCTCGTAGTTCAATGGATAGAATAGCTCACTCCTAACGAGCTGATCCAGGTTCGACTCCCGGCGAGGGCACACAGGGGGCACCTTTTATTTTAGTAAATAATATGATAAAGTAGACCTAATGGATGAAGAGACAAAAAAGCTAATAGCAGAGAACAATGACATGCTTAAAAAGCTCGTTTCTTATCAGAAATGGAATCAGATTTATAGAATCGCATATTGGGCCTTAATAATTCTTTCTGCAGCAGGCGCATTCTATTTCATTCAGCCATTATTGGGTGGTCTAGCCGGAGCATATGGGATAGATGCATCTAGCTTCAGTAATGCTTTAAAATAATTTTAAATTTCAAAAATTAAAATGCCGAGATAGCTCAGTTGGTAGAGCGCTCCCCTGAAGAGGGAGATGTCCCCAGTTCAAATCTGGGTCTCGGCACCATAAAATAAAAGCTCCAGAAATAATATTTCTGGAGCTTTTATTTTATATTGATTTCACTTTTAATTTAGCTTCTTTATTCTTGTCTATTTTTGGAAGCTTTATTATTAGGAGCCCATGCTTTTCCAATGCCTCTGCCTCTTCAATGTTTACTTCTTCAGGGAGTGCAACAGTTCTCGAAAATGTTCCCCAGTAAAGTTCTTTAAGGAAGTAGTTTTCTCTATTAACTGATTGATTCTCTTCTCTTCTGCCTCTAATTGTAATGGAATCTCTAGTCATATTTATAGATAAATTATCGGGATGGACTCCAGCTATCATGGCTTGTACTATTATCTCATTTTCTGTTTGGTAAAGGTCAAGAGTTAATTCTGCTTCTTGTTCTTCCTCTTTTGATTCCAGAGTTTCTTCGGTATGTTCATCTTTATCTTTTACTGTTATTCTTTTTATAGGACCAGCATAAGAATGTGGTGCTACTATATCTTCTTCATCATCTAATTTAATACTACCAGTGAGGCGTTCCAAAAATGATCTTTTTTTAAGCATATATGTTTTTTTTAAAAACGAATTAAAATGTTTTTAAACGTTTTAGTTTTTCAAATATAAGTATATTAATAATGGCGATGACCCACAAGAAACCAAAAACGGAAATTAAATTTCCACCGCTTCCTTTCATTATAAAAAAATTAAAGACACTATGCAAGGCTATTGCACAGATAATCCCAATAAAAAAATATCCGACACGATATCTTTGTATATAAAAAGATAAACCCAGGGCACTTCCTATCATAGAACTAGCAATCGCATGCAAAAGGGTAGATCCAAGGAAGCGCAAGTTACCAGTCATCATTCCGACAATACTCCCACTTGCACTCATTGGCTTCATGAGATAAAGTACATTTTCAAAGGCAGCAAACCCCAATGCTGTAGCAATGAAATACATTGGGTAATCAATTGGTCTTCTTATTATATTGTTGCCAAATATAATAAATGAAACACCTATTAATTTTAATATTTCCTCTATTGAAGCCCAGACTATTATTTGGGTAGTATTATCCTTAATAAAATTGATAGAATATTTTTCCATCCACATGGCTATGAGTACTATGATTCCCCCCAAAATAAAACAGATTAAAATAAGTCCTATAGGTTCTGGCTCATCCCTATCTTCTTGATACATCCAAAACCACAACCATAAAAGAGCAGGGGCGATACCTCCTGCGATTGCATATAACATTGTGTTTGGGTCTTTAATAAATCCTTTCATTTTAAATATTTATTTAATTTTTAAAGGCTAGTAGATTTGGGCCAACTCTCTACTATTAATAACTTTTTATTTGAAATAGGCATTAAACTCCATATTTCTTCTGTTACAAATGGCATAAATGGGTGAAGATTCTTTAATATTTTGGTCAAGGTATTTAAAAGGAATTGAGCTCTAGAATTTTTATCTGTCTCTGTACCATTTAAGAATATATCTTTACTTTCCTCTATGATTACATCCGCAAAACGTGACCATGTATATTGGTAAATCTTTTCACTTACTAGGTAGAATTTATATTCTTCCATTTCTTTTGTAATTTCTTTTATTAGTGCGTCTCTTTCTTCTATTAGAGTTGATTCTCTTTCTGTATAGTCTTTAAAATCGTCATTATATTTTATAAATTCTGTACTACTTAAGACAAAGCGAGTTATATTCCAAAGTTTATTTGCATAATTTTTATATGCTCTTATTTTATCTTCAGACATCTTTGTATCATTACCTGGGCCTGTACCTATTATCAGGGACATACGAACAGCATCAGTTCCATACTTTCCCGTTAGTTCTAATGGGTCAAGTGAATTACCTAGAGATTTACTCATTTTGCGTCCTTGCGCATCTCGGACTAGTCCATGAAGATAAACATTTTTGAATGGAACTTCTCCTAGAATATAAGTACTCATAAGTATCATACGAGCAATCCAGAAAAATAAAATATCATAACCAGTTTCAAGCATATTTGTGGGGTGATATGTTTTAAAATCTGGGGCATTTAGGTCTGGCCATCCAAGCGTAGAAAAAGTCCAAAGCCCAGAAGAGAACCAAGTATCAAGTGTATCAGGATCTTGATCCCAACCTTCTCCTGTAGGAGCCTCGACACCACAATATATTTCTTCTCCTTTGTACCAGACGGGAATTCTATGACCGTACCATATCTGTCGTGATATACACCAGTCACGTAAATTTTCAATCCAATTATAGTAGACCTTTTCAAAACGATCAGGGATTATATTTATTCCGCCACCACGAACAGCATCAAGCATCAACTCTTTTAATGTTTTGTCATCTCTATCTGCTATTTTTTTATTTACATTTATGAACCATTGAAGCTTGGGAAGAGGCTCTATTATTCCTCCAGTTCTTTCAGCAGTGGAAATATTCTGATCAACCTCTACTTCATTTTCTAGTAACTCTTCATTTTTAAGCCACTCCACGATTATAGTTCTGGCTTCTGTTGTCTTTTTATTTAATATTCTTTCATCACCCACAGTCATTTTAGCAAACTCATTTATCACTTGCTTGGTAGGAAGATTGTGCCTAAATGCAATTTCAGCATCTATCTGGCTATGGGCAGGTGTTACACCCAAGGCTCCAGTTCCAAAATCTTTTTCAACTGAATTATCAGCAACAATTTTTATTTCGAGTTTTACTCCACAGAAGTCTTCTATCGTATATGTCTTACCTATATAGTCTTTGTATCGAGGGTCTTCTGGGTGTACCGCTACGGCTGTGTCGCCAACTTTGGTTTCAGGGCGAGTCGTAGATATTGAGATAGGGAAGTCTTTAGAATATCGAAATGTATACATCTTTGCTTTTCTTTCTTCGTACACTATTTCATCATCAGAAATAACCGTTTGTCCCTTGGGATCCCAGTTTACTATTCTGTGTCCGCGATAGATAAGTCCATCATCATACATTTTCTTGAAAGCAGTTCGAACAGCAAAATTCCTTTCTTCATCTAATGTATATGCTTCACGTGACCAGTCTAGCGATGCTCCCATCTTTTTGGATTGGGTCACTATAGTGTCATGGCTTTCCTGAGCAAACTTTTCCACTCGTTTTAAAAATTCTTCTCTACCTAGATCCGTTTTTCTTTTTCCTTCTTCCTTATCGAGAATTTTTTCTACTTTAGATTGGGTTGCAATAGCTGCATGATCAGTACCTGGGATCCATAGTGTACGCTTTCCCTGCATACGAGCAAAACGAACCATGATATCTTCTATTGTTAGAGTAGCAGCATGGCCTAAATGCAGAGTTCCAGTGACATTTGGTGGAGGTAGAACCATAGAGAAAGTTTCTGCATTTTTATCAGCTATTCCATTTTCTATACATACGTCAGGGTTAAAAAATCCACTTTCTTCCCACATTTTGTAAATACGGTCCTCTGTTTCTTTTGGGTCGTATGGTTTTAATAGTTTTGGATCTATATCTGGTTCAATCATATATAGAATATAGCATATTTAACTATAAAGATAAATTACCCACCGCCTTAATTGAACTTAAATTTTTTGCAAATTTTTTATTTAGAGCTAGGTAGTATCCGGCGATGGCTATCATGAGGGCATTGTCGCCAGTAAGATTTTTTGAAGGGAAGTGTGTCTTAACAGAGTAAGGCAAGACCTTACTCAATTTTAATTCATTCACTTTTTTAAGCATTACTTCTTGCAAGTAAGTATTGGCAGAAACCCCACCTCCTACGATGAGAGTTTTGATTTTGTATTCCTTGATAGCCTTGATCGTTTTGTATACGAGGGTTTCTATCACTGCATTTTCAAATTCACAAGCAATTTTTTGTTTTATCTTTTCGTCTTCAAGTATATTGGGATTCTTCTCTTTCATATCTCGTATTAGATATAGTACAGCAGTTTTTAATCCAGAGAATGAAAAATCATAATCTTTAGAATGAATCATAGGGCGTGGGAGAGCAATATCTGGTATTTTGCTCGAAATGTTATTCCCGTCAGCACACAATAAAACACTGCTGTGTTTTTTGCTCGTACTCGCGCCGACGCGCTCAGTAAGGCTTCCTGGAACAACATTTTCTCGCTTCATACCAGAACGCTCATTCGCTGCCAACCTTGAAACTTCTGGTCCTCCAGGATAAGGAAGCCCGAGCATACGAGCGACCTTGTCGAAAGCTTCACCAGCTGCATCGTCGCGAGTCTGTCCAATCTTTTTATATTTCATCCCTTCTTTTACGAGTACGAGTTCAGTATGTCCTCCAGACACAAGGAGAGAAAGCATAGGAAACATAGAACAATTTATCTCCACTGTGAAATTTTTTGTTTTCTTTGGGAAAATAGAGAAGACATGTCCTTCCATATGGTTCACCGGAACTATAGGAATTTTGTATTTTTGATTGAGTTCTTTGGCAAAGACTATACCAGTCCAGAGAGCGGGCTCCAGTCCTGGGCCGACTGTCACAGCAATAGTGTCTATTTTCTCAATTTTAAGTTTTGATTGTTTTAAAACTCTTTCAAATATAAGTGGCAAATTTTTTATATGCTCTCTTTTTGCAATAGCAGGGAATACTCCTCCATAAGGTATATGAATAGCAATCTGGGAAGAGATTTCATTTCCAAGAACTTTGAATTTTATTTTTCCGCTATCTTTTTTTGTTTCGACGATAGCTATAGCCGTTTCATCGCAGGAAGTTTCTATTGCCAATATGTTCATATTTGCACTATAACATAAGGGTTTTTATTTGACCACCATATATGTTAGAATGAATTTATGATAAAAAAGCATATTATTACTATAGCTGGTTCTCTCGGTAGTGGTAAATCATCCACTGCAAAAAAGGTATCAGAAATCCTTAATTATAAACATTATTCTACTGGGGATTTTATGCGTAAAATTGCAGACCAGATGAGCATCCCATTGGCGGAATTAAGTAAAATTGCCGAAACAGATATTTCTATAGACAAAATGCTAGATGATAAAAATTTGGAGATAGGACTAGAAGAAAATATAGTTCTAGATTCTAGGCTCGGTTTTCACTTCATCCCTCATTCATTCAAAGTATTTTTAGAACTAGACCCTACCATTGCGTCAGAAAGAATACTTCATGACAAAAACTTCAATCCAAATAGGCACAAAGAATCAGATGGAGCTTTTGATACTAGTGAAAGTATAAAAGAAAAAATAAATACACGTCTAGATAGTGAGAGAAAACGGTATAAGGATCTTTATCAAATAGAAGACCATACATCCCATTTAAATTTTGATTTAGTTATAAATACAGAGAAAATTCCCTTAGAGCAAGTATGTAAAAAAGTTATAGAAGAATATAATGATTGGCTAAACGTCGCGCCAAAAGGACGGTCTTGCGACGTGATTTCGCAAAATCAAATTTTATGAAAATTCTTAATGATTTACTAGAAGAAATAATTATAATAGAAACACACGGCAATATAGATGCCCCTGTTTCCTCTGTATCATTGAGCTCAAAGAACATCAAACAGAATTCATTATTTGTTGCTCTGACTGGGAATGTTGTAGATGGACATGATTTTATAAATGAAGTTATAGAGAAAGGTGCGACTAGTATTGTTTATGAAAAGGAAATAGATGATTTTAAGCCGGGTATTACATATGTGAGAGTTACAGATACCCATAGTGCTATCGGTCTCGTAGCAAGTAACTTTTATGATAATCCATCACAAAAATTAAAGTTAGTGGGAGTTACTGGTACAAATGGCAAAACTACAACAGCCACACTGTTGCATCAGTTATTTCGTGATTTAGGATTAAAAGCTGGAATGATAGGAACTGTTGTAAATAAAGTGAATGACAAGTCATATGAAGCGGAGCGCACGACACCTGATGGAGTCGCACTAAACGAACTTTTGGCAGAGATGGTAGATGATGGATGTGAGTATTGTTTTATGGAAGTTTCATCACACTCAGTTTGTGAGAAGAGGATTGCCGGTCTTCATTTTATAGGTGGGATATTTACAAATCTCACATTGGATCATTTAGATTATCATAAAACTATTGATAACTATTGCGATGCAAAGAAAGGATTTTTTGATATATTACCAGCTACAGGTTTTGCGATTGCAAATATTGATGATGATAGGGGTGAGTATATGCTTTCTAGTACAAAAGCTATGAAGTATAGGTTAAGTTTAAAGAAAGAAGCTGATTTTACAGAGAGATTAGATACAAAACTTTTGGGAGAGTTTAATGTTTATAATATTTTGGGTGTTTATGCTGTTGCAGTATTGCTTGGCCAAGATGAAACAAAAGTAAAAGAAATTATAAAGAACCTAAATTCTGTACCCGGTAGATTTCAATCAATTAAAAGCAAGGATGGGATAACTGGCATAGTGGATTATGCACACACTCCTGACGCATTGGAAAATGTATTGAAGACCGCAAATAGTATGAAAGGAAAAGGTAAATTAATTGCAGTGGTGGGTTGTGGTGGAGATCGCGATAGGAGCAAGAGGCCCATAATGGCGCGTATTGGATATGATATGAGCGACATACTAATACTCACATCAGATAATCCCAGAACAGAGAAGCCTGAAGATATACTAGAAGAGATGAAAAAGGGAATAGAAGAACTATATTTTGAAAATAAAGTTTATATCATTACTGATCGCTATGAAGCGATAGAGAAAGCGTGTGAATTATCAAAATCTGGTGATTATATTCTAATCGCTGGTAAGGGTCATGAAAACTACCAAGAAGTGAATGGTATTAAAACTCACTTTGATGATATGGAAGAATTACAAAAGAATTTAAAATAGAATAATTACATATATACGCCGGGGCTGATATATGTAAAAGATACTAAATGATAAAAAATTACAAAAAACAATTTAAGGGCAAGAAAATTACAGTCATGGGATTGGGACTTTTGGGCAGAGGGATTGGATATACCAAATTCTTGGCAGAATGCGGAGCTGATCTGATAGTGACAGATTTAAAGACAAAGGAGCAATTGGCAACATCACTCAAAGCTTTAAGTAAATTTAAGAATATTAAATATGTATTAGGGGAACACAGACTGGATAATTTTAAAAACAGGGATATGATTATGAAGGCTGCGGGAGTGCCTATCGATTCCATCTATATAAAAGAAGCGAAAAATAATGGGATACCAGTAGAGATGGATGTATCACTTTTTGCTAAAACTGCGAGAGCGGTAATGGTGATAGGGGTGACGGGCACTCGTGGCAAGAGTATGACGACCACTCTTATATATGAGATACTCCATGCAAATGAAAAGTTCTTGAAAAAGAACGTTTATGTCGGGGGGAACCTTCGTGGTGTTGCTACATTACCACTACTTAAAAAAGTAAAAGATGGAGATATCATTGTTTGCGAGCTAGATTCGTGGCAACTTCAAGGGTTTGGTGATGCCAAACTTTCTCCCTCTATATCTGTATTCACCACATTTATGCCGGACCATATGAATTATTATAAAGACAATACGGAAGACTATTTTGGGGATAAGGCAAATATTTTTAAATATCAGAATAAAAGTGATACTCTAATAATCTTGCCAGATATGAAGAAATGGATTAAAAAGGATGATATAAAAGGCAAACTAATAGTTACGGACAGGAATGAAGTAGATTCTTGGAAATTTAATGTAAAAGGGGATCACCATAGGAATAATCTATCTTGTGCAGTAAAGGTTGCAGAAGTTCTAGGTTTACCCGAAATTAAGATTAAAAAAGTAGTTTCAAAATTCAAAGGATTAGAAGGGCGTCTAGATTTCTTGAAAACATATAAAGGTATAAAAATATATAATGACAATAACGCTACGACACCCGAGGCTACAATTGCCGGTATTGAAGCACTTCTACCCCACAGGCAAGGCCTGTGGGGTAAGGAGAAGAAAATAGTGCTTATTTGTGGTGGTGCAGATAAGGGATTAAATTTGGATAATTTTGTAAAAACTGTGAATGAGAATTGTAAGAGCGTGATAATGATACCAGG
>CAINWY010000076.1 GCA_903854645.1 uncultured bacterium
ATTATTGATGATGATAATTTTCTCTTAGATATGTATGCTTTGAAATTCAGCAAGTCTAATTTTGATGTATCTACAGCACTAGGCCCAGAGATAGCATTAGAGAAACTTCACGATGGGTACAAGCCAGATATTATATTACTAGATATAGTAATGCCTATAATGGATGGGTTTGAATTATTAGAAAAAATGAAAGAGGAAAGTCTATCTGAAGAGTCAATCAAGATTATTCTCTCAAACCGTGGACAGCCTTCAGATATCGCTCGTGGTGAATCTTTAGGAGCAGCAGGCTATATAGTGAAAGCGTCAAGTACACCCTCGGAAGTTATAGATAAAGTAAATGAAATTATTAGTATAAAGAAAAAATAAAATGGATTACACCAAGTATATAGAAGAAATATTAACAAGCTTGATTCATGAAGATGGATCAGATTTGCACTTAGGAGAGGGGAGGAAGCCAGCTGTTCGTATTAACGGTGAGCTTATTTTTCTTTCAAACAAAGAAACCTTAAAGAATGAAGATATGCTAGGGATATTAGGTTTTCTTTTGGGACAAGTAAAAACAGATAAATTTTTAGAAACAAAAGAGATAGATTTCTCCTATTCATTTAAGACAACAACTCATCTGCGTGGCAATGCATTTTTCCAGAGGGGATCTATTTGTATAGCACTTCGTCTTGTCCCTCGTGCCAAAAGCTTTGAGGACCTAAATCTTCCATCGATATTAAAGACTTTTGCATTGAAAAAGCAGGGCTTCTTCCTAGTTGTTGGTCCAGTCGGGCAGGGTAAGTCTACAACCTTATCAACTATGATTAATTTCATAAATAAAGAAAGCACCACACATATAATAACCATCGAGGACCCCATAGAGCATGTTTATATGCAGGACAGGTCTATAATAGACCAAAGAGAAATAGGTCTTGATACGATGGATTTTCCTATCGCCCTAAAAGCAGCTTTCCGTGAAGATGTGAATGTCCTTCTTATAGGAGAAATGCGTAACAACGAGACTATTTCAGCGGCAGTTACAGCAGCTGAGACGGGACACTTGGTATTTTCTACACTACATACGAACAATGCCCCTCAGACCATCGATCGTATTATAGATTCCTTCCCAGCAAATCAACAAGACCAGATAAGACTACAGCTAGCCTCAAGTTTGGTGGGGATACTTTCACAGCGTTTGATACCTCGTATTACAGGAGGCCGAATCCCGGCTTTTGAATTACTCATAAACAACAACGCAGTTTCAAACCTTATCAGAGAGAAAAGAACACACGAGATAAATACAGTGATAGAGACCTCCTCAGAATTAGGAATGATAGATATGAACAGATATTTAGTAGAGTTAGTTGCAAAGGGGGAGATAACACTAGAAAGTGCATATCAGTACTCATTTAATCCTAAGGCTCTGGAAAGAATGTTTTAAACATTATGTTATATCAATACGAAACAATAACAAATACAGGAGAGAAAAAGAATGGCTCCATAGATGCTTCATCAAAGGATTCTGCTATTTCTGCTTTGCAGAGAAGAGGATTAATTGTTTCCGCTATTAAAGAAGAAGAAACAAAGAAGGGTATTTTGAAATTATCTTTTTTTGATAAAGGTGTCAGTATGAAGGACATTGTCATAATGTCCAGACAGATTTCTACATTGTTTGAAGCACAAGTTTCAGCGTTGAAAGCTTTTAATCTTCTTGCTACCAACACAGAAAATCCAGCACTGGTAAAGATTTTGAATGTTATATGCTCCGATATAGAAGCTGGTGTGTCTATATCAGAAGCATTATCTCGCCATCCGGATGTATTCGCTATTTTCTACGTAAACATGGTAAAAGCTGGTGAAGAGTCTGGTAAGCTCACACAGACATTCTCTTATCTGGCTGATTATCTTGACCGTCAATATCAGCTGACATCCAAGACCAAGAATGCCCTTATATATCCAGGATTCGTCATCGGAGTCTTCCTTATAGTTATGGTTTTAATGTTCGTATTTATAGTCCCTAGGCTGTCTGTCATTATCAAGGAATCGGGGCAGGTTATCCCTTGGTCTACCAAGATTGTCTTTGCTCTGAGTGACTTGCTCATCAATTATGGCATATTTGTGGTTATTGGCTTGGCTATATTTGTTTTTTACATTTTTAGATTATCAAAAACAGAATCAGGACAAAAGTATTTAGATAGAATCAAAATTTCTACGCCAATTTTAAAGAATATTTATATAAAGCTATATCTATCTAGAATAGCAGACAATATGGACACGATGCTTTCCTCTGGTATCACTATTATCCGTGCTATCGAGCTCACATCTGTGGTAGTAGGGAATAGAGTTTTTGAAGATTTACTTAAAGATGTGGGAGAAAAAATCAAAAGCGGTAGTTCTTTATCCGAGGCATTCTCTTTGCACCCTGAAATACCACCTATAATGTCGGGTATGATACACGTAGGTGAGGAGACAGGCTCGCTCGGAAGTATTTTGAAAACTCTCGGTAAGTTTTATGCAAGAGAAGTAAATGAAGCTGTAGATACTATGGTTTCCCTTATTGAGCCTTTGATGATAGTAGCGCTCGGATTAGGTGTAGGACTACTACTTACTTCTGTATTGATGCCGATATACAATATTGCGGGGGGAGTATAGATAATTACTAATTACTAATTA
>CAINWY010000077.1 GCA_903854645.1 uncultured bacterium
AATAGGATTAATAAAACCAATATTTAATTTTTAAAATATGAATAAAAAAACAATAATATCAATAGTAGTCGCTGGTGCTCTTATTATTCTGGCTCTCATATTTACAAACAACAAAGCTGATAATATAGTAAAAGATAATATCACTGAAATACAAAATGTAAAAATAGAACAAAATACTATTACCGAAGTTGCTGACAAAAAAGAAGACACCAAGATAAAAGAACCCGCAGATAATTCTATAAAAACTACTGGTACACAAATCATAGAGATAACTGCTAAGGGTGGATACACTCCTAGAAAAAGTGTAGCAAAGGCTGGTATCCCTACAGTTTTACGATTTAATACAAATGGAACATTTGACTGCTCTTCGTCAGTCCGAATTCCTAGTATGAATATTACAAAGTTCCTTCCTCAATCAGGTTCTACTGATATAGACCTCGGAGTACAGCCAGTAGGAACTTTAACGGGTACGTGTGGTATGGGAATGTATTCGTTTGAAATACAATTCCAATAGTATAAATTCTTAATTCTTAATTCTTAATTCTTAATTCTTAATTCTTAATTCTTAATTCTTAATTCTTTTAATCATCCCACTCATTGTCGCCCCCTCTTGTTCTTGGGGCAACTACTGAATTTGTCTGTGTAACAGCTGCTGTCCCTATTGTTTGATTTAAATTGCCAATATAATAACTAGTAAGCATACTTAAAGCATTTGATGAGTGATTCCTGCCACCAGTCGTTTTTGTTGCGTTTGGATCCTTGGTCATGTATGCATCTGTAGCATCTGTACCACAAGTAGCCGCCATAACACTATTGCCACCTGGATGTGAACCAAAGAAGCTTGTGATATTGTAAACCTTGCCACTTATAAGCATAAAACAATCTGTGGATTTATTATGCTTCGCAATTTCAGATAAAGTTAAAGTTATATTCCCCACTGGAGTTACAACTGGTTTGACTGTTACAGGTACGAAACCAGTCGAAGTTGTTTCTGGTTGTGATGTAGTAGAAACTCCACTAGTATTAGAAGTATTAATATTACCACCGATGACTGCATTCAATTTACCTAAATAATAATCTTTGAGCATATTACGCGCATTTGAAGAGTGGTCACTTCCTCCACTAGTACTTTTTGCATTTGGATCTTTTGTCATATAAGCATCTGTTGCATCTGTGCCACAGGTAGAAGCCATGACACTATTCCCCCCAGGATGGGAACCAAAGAAGCTTGTAATATCATATACATTACCATTTATGAGCATCCAGCAATCAGACGATTTATTGTGTTTCTTGATCTCTGGCATATTTAAGATTAGACTCTTCCCAGAAGAAGATAAGTTATTTATTTTATTTTGCATTAAGGCATCAACTTTGGATCCTTCTATTTGATTTAAATTACTTTTATTATTCTGATAAAAAACCAACCCAGCTGTAAGGATAGATGTGAGCACAACTCCAAATATAAATAATGATATTGTTGCTAATTTCTTCATATAATTTATTTATTAAAACTAAAATCTTCGTAATGAATGTTGTTAATATCTGCACCAAGAGAAATGAATTGATTTTTCAAACTATCCATAAGCATAGGTGGTCCACAGAAAAATATATCCTTCCCTTCTATTCCTCCACTTAGATTTGTTACAACTCCGGCATTTATATATCCACTCTCATTCGCACTCCAAAGATTAAAGTTAAATTTTGGATTTAAGGTCTCTATATATTGTAATTCTTTTACATATACTGCCTCACTTTTATCCTTCACAGAATAATAAAAAATAATATTATAACCCTCTTTCAAACTTTGAGCCATACTATAAAACGGGGTTATGCCTATACCACCAGCTATCCAAATCTGTGTTTTGCTAGTTACATTTTCATTGGAGAAATTGCCATATGGCCCTTCTACTAATACACTATCTCCGATTCTTAAGTTTATTAGCCCACTCGTAAAATCTCCCAAGTTTTTAACTGTTATTTTTAAAGTCTCACCTAAAGAAGACGAAGAGATAGAAAATGGATGTGACTCAGAAGATACCCCCATACTTAGAAAATTAAAGAACGCAAACTGACCCGCATTAAAAGTAATCTTCTTATTTACTGGCTCCATTTCTATTTCTATTATATCTTTATTTAGTTGTATCAAATTCTTTACTTTATATTTAAATCTATTCAGGGGTAAATAATCCAATATTGCCTTGCGGGTGATAATAATTATTCCTAAAGCTGCTAACCCTAATATATAATATCTGAGAAGCACATTTCTTGAAACATCACTAGAAATTAAAAATGTGTGGACTACCCCAAAGATAAATGCTAATGTCAGAAACTTATGAGACATCTTCCATACATGATATTTGAATTTAAAATAAAAAGTAAAAGAGAGGAGAACTATCATCAGAAACAAAGAAATAATCCCCCATGTAATAGGCATATCTGTAAAGGGAACAAAAAATAAAGCCGCTTCGTGGGTAGAAATTGCTACATATTTAACAACAAGCATTAATGGATGAAAGAGAAGCATAGAGAAAGCTATTGCCCCTATCCTACTATGGTTCGCATATACTTTATCTAATCCCCTAAAATATTTATCTAGCCATTTAAACCTTCCTGCGAGAATGAGATTTATAGAGAAAAGGGCCATACCTACCAGGCCCAAAATCTGCCCTAAACTAGTAGTTATAGAGTTCAAATCAGCAAATCTATCACCTAATGGTGACATAAATGACCAAATAATGAGTGGTATTAAGGATAATATAACAATTAAATTCATTATTTTATCATACCACATTATTCCCTCATTTCACAAAAACTGGTATTATATTAGGATGGAATTTAAACAAAGAATTAACGTCTCTGGATACCGAGGTATCTGGGGCGGCACTCTTACAAAAGAGGTAGTCATATTATATACTCGTGCTTTTGTGTCATTTTTAAAAGAGAAAAAAGAGCATCCAATAGTGCTCATAGGACGCGATGGGCGTGAATCAGGGCCAGAAATAAGAGAAGTAATTATAAATGAATTAAATAATCTTGGAGTCGAAGCGGTAGATGGAGATATAATGCCTACCCCCACTGTCCTCTTCTCAGTCCGTAAGCACGGATA
>CAINWY010000078.1 GCA_903854645.1 uncultured bacterium
AATCTCGGCTGATTCTTTTTGAAATTCGGCGGGGTTTCGGATTTGGATTCCGCGCGCAGGAAGGGTCTGGGGAGGAATGCGCGCGGAGCTTTTTTGGGCGGGGGCTAAAAATTCAGAAACAACAGAATTAAAATTGTCTCGGTCATTTCTTTTGCTATGTGGTTGTCCAAGTCTAAAGGGGATGCACCCTCGGCATCCGCCTCGGGCATTTCCGCTATGGCTACTCGCGCCTAGGTGCCTATGTGCGGGCAAGCAAATAGTTAAACGGCTCAAATACCAGAAGATGAGCCGTTTGCTTAATTGCCCGCTCTTCTTGGGGAGAGGAAGTTTCCTCTCCCCGGGTCGGGCTACTTCTCGAAGAGATTACTCTCGAGAAGTTCCGCCCTCGCCATCCCCACTCTACGCTTTGCATATTTATGTTCGTGGTGTCGCTTTCGCTACTAAACTTCTGTGAGTTATATAACTTCGGCGCTCATCCTTTAGCCATGGACGCTCATAGCGGAAATGCCCGAGGCGGAATACATGCTTGCCCCTGTGTCCGCGTGAATACACGCGGACACCTTTCCCACCCATGCGCGCATGAATTTTGCTCCCTTAAATTAAAAACTCCCAAACATCAGTTCGGGAGTAGTTTTAAGTTAAAAATTTTCTACACTTCTTTAGCCTCTTTTACCTTTTCGGCAATACCATTTACTAGTATGAATCGAGAGAATCCGGCAAGCTCATCCACCATCGCCTGCATCATGTCTTTGTTTTCACTGATCGCTCGGTCAGCCGCCTTCATGGTCATCAACGCACCAATGTGCTGACTAGTAAGTGAACTAACTCCACGTCCAGTTTTTTCAAAAACATACTTTGCAAACTGTTCATAGAAATCCGGTTGCATTTTGTGCTTGAGCATAAACTCAAGAATCTCCTGTACAAATGCTTCTCCTTTTTCTTTATCACCCTCGGTTACTTCAATACCACAGGCTGATGCAGCATATGCCGCGATGGCATTACTGTCTGAAAAGAAAATAGAATTTCCATAATCACCACTTGAACCTGTGAGATTTGTTTTCTCTCCGTCTTTCACGTAAAGGTGTCCTCCGACAAATGCAAACGGGGTGCGGGAAGTTTCATCTAAGTGATTTATCGGCTTTCCTGTTTGCTCGTTAATTGAAGGCCATCCCATACGCTTCAGGTGTTCATAGGCAATTTCTTTATGGAATCCTTTGTCCATGCTGATCACATCAATCGTAGCCATGTCGCCCATTGAGTAGAAGCGGATACCCACAACATACTTTTGGTCATCTTTAGCACGATTTCCGTTTTCAATAAAGGTTCGCAATGTTGCAATAGCCATTTTGTCAGGATTACCTACTTCTTCACTTACACTTGCAATAGCACAACCGGTGAGTGCTGGTTTTTCAGGATAAGCTTCTTTAAAAGCATCCACGGTCCAAAATCCTTCCATATCGGATGGGTTTTGCATAAGGTCTATTTTTTTTATCATTTCTTTAGTATTTATTTGTTCAAAATCATTTTTCATATAATTACATAAATACTATAGAATGTCAAATTTAGGCGCTGGGTTTTTATTTAGTATTACGAAATTGGTGAGAAGCAATATCGATAAATATCTTATTCTTTGTATTCACGTCACGAATAGACAATGCTGACAATTTTGCTTCAGAATAATCTCTCTCTATATCACCGATTCTTATAAGTGCACGGGACTTATAATAAGGGCTGGTGATTTTATTAGCTGCATTCTTCGCAGCCTCAATATCATTTTTTTGAATTAGAATTTCTATTATTTGTTCAAGAAGATTTCCTTTCTCATCCTCTTTTGTTAAAAATTCATTCACAGTTTCAAGAGCATCCTCAACAAACCCAGTTTTAGCTTGAGCACAAGCAATAGCAGTGCAGCCTTCACCATAATAGCTATAATCACTTCTTATGCTGTGAGTCCATTTTTTTGCTTCAGCAAAATCTCCCTTGCCTTCTTTTTCAGCTATTAATGAGAAGTATTTTGGCTTTCTGTACTGATTATCATCCGAGGCAGCAAGTTCTTTTGCTCGTTCATAATCACGTGTCCCGTCTTTTTCTGCTATCTCAAGCAATAAGTTAAGCTCTTTGGTTTCCCAATCAAAAATAAAGGCGTTTACTTTTTCTAATGTCTTCTTTGCTCCTTCTACATCGTTCATCTTTAATTGCGCTTCAGCAATTTCGATGGCAATATAGTGTTTCTCATATTCATCAGCAACTAAATTGTAATTTTTCTTTGCCTCATTAAGATTACCCTCAAGCACTTGAGCTTGTGCTATCTTGCCGAGAAGATTGTCATCATACTTACCCTTTCCGTTATCTCCAAAATATTTTTTCGCCTCTTCATATTTACCAATTTTTATCAGACAATCAACAATTCTAGCTTTAGGCTCATAGTCCTTAAAGTAATGATTATCTTTTTTAGCTTCATTGATAACTTTCATTGCTTCAGCAAAATCTCCCTTGCCTTCTTTTTCAGCTATGGCAATAAGCAAATCAGCTCTTCCCCAACCATTATCATTTTTCTTAACATCTTCAATTAAAGTATGAGCAGCTTTTTTTGCTTCAGAAAAATCATCCTCCTTTTTGGCTTCGTTGATTAATTTTTTGACCTTTTCAGTTCTAAAGTCAAGTTGGATACCAAATTTTTTCGCTGTTTGTTCTGCCTCTTCTAATTTATTATCGTTTATTTGTTTTCTACAAATTTCTTTAACAATATCATCCTTGTATCCATCAAACTGCGGATGACTGATAATCAATTGTGCGGTATTTGTATCTCCTCTGTTTAAAGCTTGCTTGCATACTCTTTCATAAATTTGATCTTTTACTTCCATATTCCTATGGACAGAATACTCGGAACGAGTTACAGAACCTGGCTTGAGAACGAATTTGTTTAATGTTTCAATCATTTGGTCAACGTTCCCTTGTTCAACTTGAACAGATGCAAGTTCCAATAGATTAGAAAAATCTCTACCTTTTTCGCTATTTTCATCTTCATCATTTGTTTTTTCTTTGGAAGCATCTTGCTGTTTCCACTCTTCTTCTAAAAGTTCAACTATTTCCGAAAAGTTACCTGTTTTTTCCTGCTGTTCTATATAAATTAATCCATCTATCTTATCTCGTAAAACAGACAAAGATTTTATCTCATTCTTTAGATCATCCAAGTTCCCGTGAGAAGCTAATTCCTTCAACATGAATAACTTTGCTCTTGATTTAACGTTCGAGTCTTTTATTTCGCTTAAGGTTGCTTCAGCTTTCAAAACATTCTCATCTTTAATTGATACTTTTTCATCATCTAAAGTTAGCTTTTTATGTAAAATGAAATCCTCTCTAGTCTGCTGACGTGCTAGTTGATATTCTTCAGAGTGCTGCATTTTTACTGAATAATCGTAAGCAACCTCCTTATTTACTTTTCTGATTGCAGATAATTCTTGTGCTTTATTCTCTCGGTATTCGTTTGAATTAAAATTTTCTTTCATAATTTTATTAAAAATATTCGATAATGGCTAGTAGGACGCAAAAAGCTCCTAGCCAGCGACAATCAAAAGATTGCCCATATCCGTTTCCAGATATGACACAGTACGTGCGAACTCTGACTAGGAGTTCTTTATTACGTACTGTGTTTTTCGACCATGCCGAACGGCAAGCCGTTCGGTTTAGGTCTTTATTAAGTTGTACCTACATATTATCATTTTCGAGTAAAAAATGCACTAATTCCACCCATAGCCCCCGCCCAAAAAAGCTCCGCGCGCATTCCTCCCCAGACCCTTCCTGCGCGCGGAATCCAAATCCGAAACCCCGCCGAATTTCAAAAAGAATCAGCCGAGATTTTGCGAAATCCTTTCCCCAGAAAATTGCTTTCGCAAAATCTCGTCCACTTTGTATTGCGTTCTCCCGCTCTTTCCATTTTGGAAAGCTCTGTGCTTCGCACAGAGGCGCGTAGCGCGCGGGGAACGCTAGTGTCTTTTGTTTTGAAAATAGGTTCTAACTTGGTACAATAGAGACACAAAAAAATTACTTTAGTAATTTTTTGTGCGATAGCAAGCAAACTACTTTGCTTGCGTAGAGGATTCGAAAGATTTTTCGTTGTCGAGTTTACGAGACCGAAAAATACCAGCGACCGTAGGGCGAGAATCCTACATCATTAATCACATATACCTATGAAGAAAAATACACAAATAGTAATTTTAGCAGCAGGAAAAGGAAAGAGAATGGAATCGGATGAGCCAAAAGCATTGACTCCTCTTCGTGGTATGCCATTTATGGAATATATTTTAAATACATTATCATCACTAGAGCTTCCAATAGAGCCGGTTATTGTAGTGGGGCACAAAAAAGAAAGTATATTTAAGGTTTTTGGAGAAGATAGGAATTACGCTATTCAAACTGAACAGCTAGGAACTGGTCATGCAGTTTTGTCTGCATTTGATAAAGTTGATGAAAACCATAAAATGGTTTTTGTTGTGTCTTGTGACCAGCCATTACTTTCAAAAGAGACAATTAATGATATCATTGATGCATATGAAGATAAAAATGCTGTTATAACTATGGGTACAGTTGTATTGCCAGACTTCCTAGACTGGAGAGGTGGAGCTTATCATTTGGGTAGAATTATACGAGATCTGAAGGGTGATGTAATAAAAATTACAGAATACAAGGATGCGACAGAAGAGGAAAGACAAATCAAAGAAATTAATCCAGCAATATATGCTTTTGATGCAAAATGGTTATGGGCAAATATACATCAATTAAAAAATTTTAATTCACAAGGTGAATATTATCTTACTGATTTGATAAAGATGGCTCAAGAACAGGGGCACAAAATAAATGCAATACCCGTATCAAATATTATGGAAATATTTCAACCTAATTCTAAAGCTGAATTGACACTACTAGAAGATATTTTAGAGAAAGAAAGTATACAAAAAAATCTTGCATAGCAAGATTTTTTTAAATTAACTAATTTATTTATTCTTTTGAACCCAGATGTATATATCTTCGATTGCCTTTACTGCATCACCAACAGCTATATTGTTCTGGTGGTATCGTCCATTTGTACAGTCGCCAGCAGCCCAAACTCCCTCCAGTGATGAGGCTTGATTCATCGGATCTACAATTACTTTATTATTCTCATCGATCTTAACTATATCTTTCACAAAGTCAATATTGGGAGTTTGGCCAATCTCGACAAAAATACCCGTTGATTCAATTTTGTGCTCTTCTCCAGTAATTTTATCCGTATAAGTTAGCGAAGAAACAAATTGATCACCATCTACACGAGTTATATCTACATTTTTTATGACCTTAAATTTAGGATTTTCTAGAAGTTTATTCACAGTTATCATATCTGCCCTAAATTCATTACTTCTATGTAAGAGAGTCACACTTTTACAATATGCTAATAGCTGTGCTGATGTTTCAAATCCTGCATTACCTCCGCCTATTACCAGTACATCTTGTCCGTCAAATAATGGTCCATCACAAGAGGCACAATATGTAATTCCCTTGTGTTCGTATTTATCAGCATTAATTGCATCGAGCTTTCGTCTGCCACTACCTGTTGCAACTAGGACTGCTTTAGATGCAAACTCCTTACCGGATTCTCCCTTAACTATGAATACTCCATCTTGTTTTGTTATTGAAGATATTTTTTCGCCTTCTATTGTATCCAAAAAGGGTCCTTTGTAATAAAGAACATGCTTTTTTAAACTATTTGCCAAGTCCTGGCCTGAAATCTCGGGGATCCCTATCCAGTTATAAATTAATTCTGAAACCATAGATTGACCACCAAAGTCACTCGTTATAATTGCAGTTTTGAGTTGTTTGCGTGCGGAGTATACTGCCGCTGCAGATCCAGCGGGTCCACCTCCTAAAATAATTAATTCGTACATATAAAATAGTTTCTAGTAGTCAATAAATTGTTACTAGTATTAATAAACCTTATAAATAAAAGAAAATCATAAACTTTGTTTATGATTTTCTTATTATAGCATATTATTTCCAATCACTAACAACTAGTCAATTGTTTATGATTACTTCTTATTTCTTCGAAGGAATGCTGGGACTGTACTCCAGTCATCTGTATCATCTATGAAAAGTTCATCCTCAATCTTCTCAATTTTCTCTGTCTTTTTAATATAATCAGCAGATGAATCTCTTGTAGGTTCTTTGTTGATTATTTTTGAAGAATCATCCTTATTTGCAGAAGAAGGTGTTGGTTCAATAGATTTTTGATGGATTTGAAATAGTGAACGCTTTGGCATATCAGTAGGGAATCCAGTTGCAATAACTGTAACCTTCATCTCACCCTTTTTAAGCTTATCATCACTAATTGTGCCAAATATAACTTTGGCTTCTTTGTCTATTGATTCAGTAATAACTTTTGCAGCCTCCTGAATTTCATGAATAGTGAGATCGTCTCCACCTGAAATTGCAAATAATACTCCTTTGGCTCCTGAAATAGATAGGTCAAGAAGAGGAGAATTTATAGCAGCTAGAGCTGCTTTTTCTGCGCGTCCCTCACCGGCGGCTATACCCACTCCCATAAGTGCCGAACCCGCATCTGACATAACAGCCTTGATATCAGCAAAGTCCACATTTATCATTCCTGGAGTTGTGATTAATTCTGAAATGCCCTCAACTGCTTGTTTTAATACTTCATCACATAAAGCGAAAGCTTGTCTAAATCCTACGTCCTTACCTGAAATTACTATGAGTCTGTCATTTGGTATAACAAGAATTGCATCCACTTCGCGTTCAAGTTCAGAAAGTCCAACCTCAGCTAGCTTCATTCTCTGATTACCTTCAAATGAAAATGGTTTAGTCACTACCGCGACAGTTAATATTCCTTGCTCTTTAGCGGCTTGAGCCACAATTGGTGCGGCACCAGTACCAGTACCTCCACCCATACCGCAAGCAATAAAAACCATATCAGCACCTTTAATTACGTCTTGTATTTCAGCTTTTGTTTCTTCTGCCGCTCTTCTTCCAATTTCTGGGTTCATTCCAGCTCCAAGACCTTTGGTTAGATTTTTGCCAAGATGCACTTTCTTTTCAGCAAGTGAATTATGTAAGTCCTGAGTATCTGTATTCATAACTATGAACTCAACACCTTTTACTTTCGAAGATATCATATGGTTTAAGGCATTCTTACCTGAGCCACCTATACCGATAACTTTAATTCTAGCGAATGATTCTATGTCTGGGTTTATTTTAGGCATAATATATGTAGATCCATATCACTTTTTATGTGCATAGGGATATCTCATTAATAATAAATTACTTTGTATATAATACCAGAAATTCACAAAAAGCAAAGATTTGACGAATAGACGAAAAGTGCTGTAATTTAAAGAATTTAAGGTAAAAGTTGAGAAAAAATTGATTTAAAAAATCTTTTTATTTGAACCCAGATATCTTCAGAGTGATTATTCCCGTTTATAGATTGAGAAGGAGTGGAGAGTGCAAGTCCATAGGCGCTATACCAAGATGAATCTTTAATTTTAAACTTATTATTCAAAGTTGTATCATAGGGCCCAACCTTTGCTGGAAGATTTAATTGTTTTTTTGCGAGCTCTTCTATGCGTGCAATATTTGCTCCACCACCAGTAATGATAATACCCGCTGGAAGAAGACCATTGCGTTTAATTCTTTTTAATTGGTTCTCAGCCAGTTCATAAATGTCTCCTAATCTAGCTTCAATTATTTCATCTACTTTTTTCTTTGGATAGTCTCCACCCAAGACGCTACCGAGCTTTACACTCTCTGCCTCTTCTAAAGAAATTTTAAATCCTAACGCTATATCTTTTGTAATATCCATACTTCCAATTGGAAAAATCTGAAGAGAAATAAGTACATTGTTCTCAAATACGGACATAGATACGGTTTCTGCTCCTATATCTAGTAATGCACATCCCGCAGTTTTTTGCTTTGTATTTAAAATTATATTTGATAGGGCTATTGGTGTAGCTAGAACATCGATGGCCTCAATATTCGCAAGAGCTAAAGCATTTATCAGATCCTCCAAATTTTGCTTTAAAAAAGTGATAAATAATGTTCTAACCTCAAGTTTAATACCATGCATGCCATCTGGGCGACCATATAGCTCCTTTCCATCGAGCTTGTAGGAGATAGGAATAGAGTGGATAACTTTTTTATTTACAATTTCCAGGCTTTCTTCACTTGAAGTGAGTGCTTTGGAAATATCTAGAGAGGTAATCTCTTGATCTGCGCGAGATATAATCACGGAACCCGTAGAAATAGTAGAAGACATATTCACACCACCGATAGATACATATGCCTTACGAAGTTTATATCCGAGAGTAGTCTCCGCTTGGGCAACTGCCTTTTTGATACTACTTGCAACAAGATCAATATTGTTGATATAGCCCAGACGCATTCCATTTGTCTCCGCATAGCCAGAAGCAAGCAGGCAGGGGGTATTATTATCCTTGTTGAAACCAGTCACCACTACTTTAGTAATGCTTGTTCCTATATCTATGCCTACATTGATGTTGTTTTTA
>CAINWY010000079.1 GCA_903854645.1 uncultured bacterium
ATTTTTGATTTGTAATTCATAACACTAATCTTCCAGCCAATGCCATTAATCTTTACCATCCCATCCATCCCACCAATCTAGTACTTTTTTATCCTTTAAAACTAAGCTTTTTATATCGTCTTCTTCCATATCTTTAGAAATTGTAATTTCTGCTCGAACCTTGCCATTTATCTGAACACCTATTGTAATAGTTTCATCCACTATTTTCCGTTTATCCCACTTGGGCCAGAGGCTTTTGTGTATAGATTTTTTCTCTCCTAAACTAGACCAAATTTCCTCTGTAATATGTGGTGCAAATGGAGCTAAAATCTGAAGAAACATTTTAAAATCTTTTTCATTTACACTTGTAGCTTTTTCCATTTCATTCACTATTATCATCATAGAAGAAATAGCTGTATTAAAGCTCATTCCCTCTATGTCTTCACCAATTTTTTTAATTGTTTTATGAAGCATATTTTGTAATTCTTTTGGTGAAGAATTCTTCTCTATCCTAGAAGATAGACGCCAAATTTTATCGAGAAATCTTCGTGATCCTATTATACTCTCTGTGGACCACGCCACTGACTGATCAAATGGACCTATAAACATTTCATAAATACGTAATGTGTCTGCCCCATATGATATGACAATATCCTTTGGATCGATTGTATTCCCTATCGATTTAGACATTTTTACTCCTCCCTCTGCCAGAATCATTCCATGACTTGTACGCTTCATATATGGCTCACTTGTAGGAACCAACTTTAAATCGTACAAGAATTTATGCCAAAAACGAGAATAGAGTAAATGAAGAGTTGTGTGCTCCATGCCTCCATTATACCAATCAACCCCATCCTTCATCCAATATTTCAAAGCCTTTTTAGATGCAAATTCTTTATTATTTTTTGGATCTGCATAGCGCAAGAAATACCATGAGCTACCAGCCCAGTTTGGCATTGTATCTGTCTCTCGTTTTGCTTTGCCTTTACATTTAGGACACTTTGTATTAACCCATTTAGAAATGATAGCCAATGGTGATTCGCCATTATCCGTGGGTGTATATGATTTAACTTTTGGCAACATTACAGGGAGATCTTTTTCTGGAACAGGAACATAACCACATTTATCACAGTGTATTATAGGAATTGGCTCACCCCAGTATCTTTGTCTGGAAAATACCCAATCACGTAGTTTATATTTCGTGACAATCTTACCCCCAATAGATTTTGTTATTTTTACTCTGGCCTCACCTGAGTCTAGCCCAGTAAAACCACCTGAATTATGAAGTATTCCTTCATCTGTATGTATAAAATTAGAATTATCAATAAAGTTCACTACAAATTGACCCTCAGCTACTGAAAAATAAGTTTTTAATTCTTCTTTAGTTTTCCAGACAACATTGTGGATAGAACTCTCTGCGTTATCCACTATATCCTGTTCTTCATCAATTAAATCAAACATTACGTACTGGAATCTCGCATGACGATTAACCTTCTTTACCCTATGATAAAAAAAAGTATTAATAGCGATATCTGTAGCTTTTATTAATTTTAGATTCTTATATCCAGTCTCTTCGAGTACTTCTCTCTTTGCAGCTAGAACTACATCTTCACCTTCTTCTATACCTCCCGTGACTAATCCATGCATTTCATGATCTTTCCAACTAATACATAAATATTTATTATCTTTTGGATTTCTGACTACAGCACATACACAATCTCGTCTTATAAAAGGTAAACCTTCTCTAACAGCCGAATCACCCTCCTTATAAACAGTCTTTGGCTCAACCACGCGTCTAATAGGTAAATTAAAATTTTTAGCGAATTCAAAATCCCTCTCGTCGTGAGCTGGAACTGCCATAACTGCCCCCGTGCCATAAGTAGCTAATACATAGTCGGCAATCCAAATTGAAATTTCTTCTTTGTTTGCAGGATTTATAGCTTTTATACCCTTTAGTTCTACCCCCGTTTTTATTTTATCTTCTGCTGTTCTCTCAATGTCCGGTTTATCCTTAACTTCTTTTATGTATTTCTCAACATCACCCCAATTAGTAATTAATAATTTAAAATTATTTACCAATGGATGCTCTGGTGCAAGTACAACATAAGTAGCACCAAAAATAGTATCAGCCCGAGTTGTAAAAATTTTAATTTTCTCTGGTGAATCCTTAACTGTGAATTCTATCTCACTTCCTTCACTCTTACCAATCCAATTTCTCTGCTGAATTTTAATTTTTTCCAAATAATTTACTTGGTCTAAATCTTTATCTAGTCTATCTGCATATTTTGTAATAGCGAGCATCCATTGCTCCTTTTCCTTTTTTATTACAGGACCTCCACAACGATCGCACATACCACCTACGACTTCTTCATTTGCGAGACCTATCATGTCCTTTGGACACCAGTTTATCGTTGTGCGGTGTTTATATGCTAATCCCTTCTTGTACATTTGTAAGAATATCCATTGAGTCCATTTAAAGTATTTAGGATCAGTAGTATTAATTTCTCTAGACCAGTCAAAACCAAAACCGACAGATTTTAATTGCTTACGAAAGATATCTGTATTTGTCTTTGTGACTTTAGCTGGTTCTATGCCCATCTTGATAGCATAATTCTCAGTAGGCAGCCCAAAAGCATCCCATCCAATCGGATAAAGCACGTTATATCCTTCCATGCGTCTCTTTCGAGTAATTATATCCATGGCAGTATTTGAGCGAATATGCCCAACGTGAAGTCCTGCCCCTGATGGATAAGGAAATTCAATAAGACCATAGAAGGTCTTTCCTTTTGTTCCGGTCTTCGCCTCGTAGATTTTACTTTTTTCCCAAACTCCTTGCCATTTCTTTTCTATTTTTTTATGATCGTAGTTTTTCATTATTTATTTATTGAATTTTTTAATTGCCAACCAGATTAATATTCCCAATGCCAAAGCTAGTATTACAACCTTTGCAAGATTATCTGCTTGTGACCAATAACGTACTGATGCAACAATTAATGACAATACTCCACCCCAAGCAAAAGCAACAGCCAAAACTGAAATAGTTACAAATCCACCTGATATTAGTGATATTATTCCAAGGATAATGAGCGTTATGAAAACTTTCTTTTCGTAAATCTTCCGAGCTGCATCATAGTTTAATTGTTTTGTATAATTTTCATTACAATATCCTTGTACCTCTGTCTTGCCCTTTGCGTCGATACTTGGATATACATTCTCGCTCCACTGTCCTCCTACTGATACACACTTATCCTTGGTTGTTATGGCTTCTAATACCTGTGTGGGCTTTATGAAGGAATCCATAACAGGCTCTTTATACACGAGAGATACTGCGTAATTAAAGAATAAATTCATAACGATAACAATAGCTATA
>CAINWY010000080.1 GCA_903854645.1 uncultured bacterium
AAAATTGCATATGCATTTGGTATCCCCATCTGCACAGGTAGGTGGTGGTCTGTAATTATCACGTCTATACCAGATGCTTGTGCTTCTACTACTTCTTCTATGGCTGTAATACCTAAATCAAAAGTAATCAAGAGTTTTACTTCATCATCAATAAATTTTTTGATTGCATCCATGTGGAGACCATAACCTTCATCATGTCTATCTGGTATATATATACTAAAATTTTTATATCCAATCTTTGTAAAAAAATCATACATAATAACTGCTGCTGGAATGCCGTCACAATCATAATCACTATAGACTACTATCTTCTCTTTTGCTTCAGTGGCTTCAAAAATTCTTACAACAGCACGTTCCATATCCTTCATTAGAAAGGAATCATAAAGCCCCTCTTCATATGAAGGGTTTAAGAATTTCTCTCTATCTTTTATTTTAATTCCCCTATTCTTTAGTAGTAGGTCTAGGAGTTCAATTTCATTTGGCATACCAATAATTAATCAAATTATTTCAAAGCTTTGATGCCGGCTAGAGTTCCTTTTGCTAGAAAGTCGAGTGTCGCCCCACCACCAGTTGATACGAATCCTATCTTATCTGCTAGTTTTAGTTTTGTTATTAGAGATACTGTATCTCCACCACCGACGATACTCATGGCCTTACTCTTTGCTACAAGCTTGAGTACACTTTCTGTAGACCCACCAAAACCTGTTTCGTATTTCCCTAGTGGTCCATTCCAAAGTATAAAAGCTGCTTTCTCTATTAATCCACCGAGAAGTGATATAGAGTCCTTGCCTATATCTAAAATATTCTCGTCTGATGAGACTTCGTTTGGTTTTATATTACGATTAGTACTCCCCTTAACTGCTACTACGTCTATAGGCAGAATTAAATTCTTACTTTTCAAGAAAGGTTTCAATTGTGAATTATTTGCTCCTACTAGAGATAGACCTACTTCATAACCTTTGTGTTTAAAGAAATCATTTGCAATTGCTCCACCGATAAATACATTGTCTGCATCTCGCAAGAACTTTTTTACTAGAGGTATTTTGGTTTCAAATTTTGCCCCACCCAGTATAAATAAGAATGGATGCTTTGGGTCGAATGCTTTAGATAAATGATTTATCTCATCTACTAATTGTAGTCCTGCGTAGCTAGGCAAATATTTTGTGATTCCTATAATTGTTGCGTGAACACGATGCGATACAGAGAAAGCATCGTTCACATAAATATCTCCGAAACGTGATAATCCCCTTGCAAATGAAGGTGAATTTGTCTTCTCCCCTGCCTCACGACGAATATTTTCCAATAAAACTACATCACCACCTTTCAAATTATTTAAAATCTTTTTTGTTGGGTCTGAAAAAATTGGTGTTTCTATAAAGTGAGCATTGGGTATAAACTTTTTCAATCTAAGAGCTACAGGCTTCAAGCTTTTTTCACCATCATCCCCAATATGAGCGAGTAGAATAACTATGGCTCCTTTTTTAACTAAATATTCTATTGTGGGAATAGATGCTTTTATACGAAAATCATCAATAATCTTATCATCTTTCATTGGGACGTTAAAATCAACTCGAACCATTACACGCTTTCCTTTCAAATTCTCAATGTCTTTTATAGTTTTCATAATTAATTTTATATAAATAATTCTACTCGCAATCCTTTAGAGCGTAGCAGCTAAGCTAATAATTGAACCAAACTTTTTGCTGTTTAGGCTATCACGCCCCACTAGCAAACCATCAGCCTCTCCTTCTTTTAGGAAAGAGCTTGCATTCAAAGGATTGACCGATCCTCCATAAATTATTCGAATATCATTCGCAATTTTAATATCATACATATCAGCAATAATTTTCTTTATAAAAATTTTCATTTCCATAAATTCTACTGGGGTTGCCTCTCTTATTGCATTACTCCCTATTGCCCACACAGGCTCATAAGCTATCACAATCTTCCCCATCTGGGATTTGGTAACTCCGTAAAGCCCTGAATGAATTTGTTCTTTGATGAAGGATAGGTAGAATCCGTTGTTGTCTCTCTTTTGTTCTCCAATACAAAAAATAGGATTTATACTTGCTTTAATTGTGGCAAGAATTTTTTTGTTTATAGTTTGATTACTGTCTCCTTGTGCTCGTCTTTCTGAGTGTCCTACTATTATATATTCAACTCCAAAATTTTTGAGCATCGAAGTGGAAACTTCCCCTGTATAAGATCCCTCTTTCTCAAAAAATACATCTTGACCACCGAGATGAAGCTTTATGTTCTTTATCTTGTCTTTAATAAAAAGAAAAGGATGTGGAGGACAGACTACTACTTCTACCCTTTTTTGACTTTTAACTATAATAGAAATTTTATTAAAAATAACCTCCGCCTCTTTTTTTGTTTGCGGATTCATTTTCCAATTAGCAATAATAAGCTTATTTGTGTCTTTCATAAGCTGATTATACCATAAATGAGGCTTTTTGTTGAGTTTTTTTACTTTATCTCATTCCATGAAATAGTTGTGTATTTATCAGAAGTAAGTGGAAATGAGGGTGGCGGCCCATATAATAGATTTGCATCATAAGTAATAGTACGAGTGGTATAGCCAGTATTGTCTGTATAAGCAAAGCCATATCTCTTACTACTCCCTATCATCCCATATAGAGTTAAAAGATTTCTTGAATGATATGGGCTACAGGAACTACTATAATAATGTCTACCCGCTCTGCCATTATTTGCCATTAGGGCTGCATCAATACGAAGATCTGTCTCGCTCACCATTCCTACTGTTATGTCATTTTGAGAGATGAGACCCAGAACATCTTGCCCGTCATAATTTGTATAAAGAAGATCATTATTAATAATAATATTCTTTCGGGTACTTACTGCATCTGGAAATACTCCTGCTGCTATTGTTATGCGGGCAGTATTTATTTTACCCTCTACCCAAACATTATCCTCTACGAAGATAAGCCCATTCCCTGGATTTGGGTAGTTCGCAATAAAAGTCTCCCCACCTGACGATTTAATACTCCACGTGCCCCATGTTGAATCACCTGAACTTGAACTACTTGAGCAGGAACCAGAGGCAGAGGCTAAACTTGTCACTTTATACACATCATAAGTATCATTAACCTTTAGAATTATATGGTAACCTAAACTACCTGAAGGAGCTAAATATTTTCCACTTGCTACAGCATTTGTTTTTATAGAAGAAAGATCATTTGTAATTCCAGTAAAATCAGAAGCTGGCACAGGGAATTGACGTCCTATCATAAAAACATCCGTCCTATTGGGAACTCCATTGGGAGGAGCTTCAGCAGGTCTAAAAGCGTCATTCACACTCGAGTTATTTGTATTTACATGAGTGTGTACACCAAACTCAACATTGCCAGTATGGTCTGGATCATCATAAGAAGGGACAGCGCTAGTAATAAGATTATGTGCCTTGCCATCAAATCGAATGCCATTATTTGAGTGTATTGGTCCATAAACTTCTGTTCCAGCTCCAAAACGCATAAAATCATTCGCTACAACTGCGTACTTAGCAAAAGAAGGAATTGCGAGTTTTGTTTGAATAGTTCTTTTTATTGATGGATACAAATCTACTCTCCCTTCAGATTTTATAGTGACTATAGTTGATCCTGTAATAGGTGGTGTAATAGTTAAAATAAAACTTCCAATATTATTACCATCTTTATCTAAAAAAGTATGTGTATATGGTCCATTATTTTGAGTTCCATCTTTAAAATCGCTAGGATCATGTGCCAAATGCCAACGATAATAGTCAACCCCGGCTTCAGCTATCTGCAGTGCCTGCTCTTTATATAAAATTGTTCTAGCTATTCTGATGCTCGATGTTGTCCAAGCAATAAAAAAAGAAACGAGGGCAATAGCCAAGGTAGTAAAAACTAAAATGTTTATCATTATCATTCCTTCGTTAATTTTAATTATTTTTCTCATATAATATTATAAATTATCCTTAAGGTTCCTTATTGTTATTTGTGTTGTGGCTGAAACTGGACCAGGTGGTCTATTAGGATCATCATCAAGAATAAGGTTAATTTTAACTAGTCTTATATTGGGGATAGAAATAGGATCACCCAATGGACTAGTGTTTCCATTATAATTTGTATCAAAATATGTAAAAATTGGAGTATTCCCATTGCTTACACTTTGTGCAATTTCTGTAATAGCTTCATCATCAGATGAATAAGATAAAGGATTTCCTGATGGAACTATAACCCCTCTCATCATCTTAGTACCCGATAAATAATATCTAACT
>CAINWY010000081.1 GCA_903854645.1 uncultured bacterium
ATATGGTTTACACAAAGAAAACATTCAATTATAAGGGAGTAAAAACTAATTCTTTTGGAATACCCTTATTCCTGCTAGGGGATACGGATCGTATTATAAAAGAGGGAAGAAAGAGAAAGTATTATAATACTTCTTTTGAATCCCCGTTTAAAAAAGAATCTCCTAAAAATCTTATTGTTATGTATGATATACCAGACGATAAAAGCAACGAGAGAAATTGGTTCCGTAGACATTTAAAGAAATTTAATTATATTATGATTCAACAGAGTGTATGGGTAGGACCTTCTCCATTACCAAAAGAGTTTGTTAAATATGTAGAATCGATAGGTCTAAAAAAGAGGCTGAAAACATTCAAGTTAGCACAAGGTTATACTAATAAAGAAGATAAAATTTAGTTTTAATTACACATATGAACACCCATTCATATATGTATGAGGATACAAATTACACATATGAATGGGTGTTCATATGTGTATGAGTGTATATCTATGTTTATTTTTTTGTAATTTTTTTAGATGGGTAGTATAATCTTAATATGCTTAACAAGAATTCTATTAGAGTTATATTGGCTTTTACTGGGATGATAATACTTGGGCTTATATCTCTTGTCGTACTGGATTCAATGAAAAGTAATTCAGCTGATAATACAGCTAAGGTGGGGAACAGTTTGACAAAATAGGATTATTTGATAGTATATGTTTGTAGCCGTAGAAAGTAGGTGACGTAAGTCTTAATTTCCTACCGAGGTCGAAAACAGTTTTATTAATCATATTAATGAAATTGCCTACGAAGCGGCCCTAAAGGGCCTTTTTTTTTAACAGAAAACGAGAGATAAGTAAAAAGATTTAATAATATTTTTACTTGAATCGAGTGCCTCTGTTATGTTTTAATAAACCTTAATAATAAAAACAATTATGCCAATTACATTAGAAAAAAAGAAAGAACTTGTGGCTGGTTTAGAGGGAGCACTTAAAAATGCTAAATCTGTTGTTTTTGTGAAATTTGATAAATTGACAGTAGCTGATAACAACAATCTACGCCGTAGTTTACAGACGGAAGATGTAGGTTATACAGTAGCAAAGAAAACTTTGCTCAAGCGCGCACTATCTACTTTTGGAATAACAGGAGAAGCTCCAGAGATTCCAGGACAGATAGCAGTGGCATATAGTACTGACTTACTAGCAAGTTCACGTGGAATCTTTGCTTTCCAAAAGGGACACAAAGAGAATGTAGCAATAGTTGGAGGAGTTTTCGATGGTAGATATATGTCTGCTGCCGAGATGCTTTCAATCGCTACTATTCCTCCACTACAGACTTTGCGTGGTATGTTCGTCAATATCATCAATTCACCAATTCAACGTTTTGCAGTTGTGCTTGATCAGATAGCAGCAAGTAAGTAAGTTATTAATTATTTAATTTAAATCAAAATTTATGGAAGAAACAAAAGTAACAGTTCCTGCAAAATTCAAGGACATCGTTGCCACTATCGAGGCAATGTCAGTTATTGATTTACACGAACTAGTAAAGGTATTAGAAGAAAAGTTTGGAGTTTCAGCTCAAGCAGCTGCTGGAGCTGGTCCTGCAGTAGCAGCAGAAGAAGTAGAAGTAAAGAGCACATTCACTGTTGAGTTAACAGCCGCAGGTGAACAGAAAATCGCAGTTATGAAAGTTGTTAAAGAAGTTTTGGCCCTTGGTCTCAAGGAAGCTAAAGACCTCGTTGATGGCGCACCTTCAGTACTTAAAGATGGTATGAAGAAAGAAGAAGCTGAAGATTTCAAAAAGAAAATTGAAGCTGCTGGAGGAAAGGTTACACTAAAGTAATATTTCACAAGCTAAAACAGCCCCGCAAGTTTACTTGCGGGGCTGTTTTTTTGGGGTTGACCCCCACACCCATATTTTTATAGTTAAAAACGCAGACTTTATAGTCTGCAATAAAAATATGGGTGTGGAGGTTGAAAGGTTTGGGGACTTGGCGTATAATGGCCGGATGGAAACACTAGCAAAGCTTTTCGGGGGTCAAGCGCGGGTCAAGATAATGCGCCTATTTTTACTAAATAATGAGAGCACGTTTGAAATAGAAGAGGTAGTAAGTAGAAGTCGAGTAATAAAAGCAAATTCACGCAAGGAAGTGAATGCTCTTTTGGCGATGGGATTTATAAAACAGAAAATGATAACGCATGAAGGCTCTCGTGGTGCTAAAAAGAAAAGTCCAGCTTGGCAACTCAATTCACTATTCCCATATGTAGATTCTATTCGTGATTTACTTGTAGACCCATCACTTCTTTTACGTGAAGATCTATCTGCAAGATTCAAGCAAGTAGGCAAGGTGAAGCTCATGATAGTTTCTGGTATTTTTATAGGAAGCGACAAAAGTAGAGCAGATATACTGATAGTAGGGGACAAACTAAAGAAGAATATCATTCAGCAGATTATAAAGGGGCTAGAGTCTGAAATAGGCAAAGAGCTCAACTATGTGGTTCTAGAATCTGAAGAATTTAAATATCGCATTGATATGTATGACAAGCTAGTCTGCGATATTATAGAACTACCCCACGAGAGGATTATAGACAACGGGCAGTTATCTAC
>CAINWY010000082.1 GCA_903854645.1 uncultured bacterium
AAACACCTAAATAAGGTAATACAGCTACCCATATTCCTATAATAAACAATGTGCGTTCTTTTCTCATCCCGTTAGAGATAGTCCTTCATTAGACAGGACATACCTTAATTAAAATTTATCTAATAATGCAAACTAAGAACGATAATCTACAAACCCCGTAATTTGAAAAATTACAATCTCTAACGGGACTCATTTTTATATTATATATTATTTATTTAGGCTCCACAATCACTACAAATTCACCCCTTTGCTTGTCAGAATTGACAGTAAAATACTCTAAAATCTCAGCGGGTGTCCCCTCTACAAATTGTTCAAACTGCTTTGTTAGCTCCCTCCCTATTACTATTTTAAACGTCGGTGCATATTTTATAAGAGATGCCAGTGTCTTTAGAATTCTGTGTGTAGACTCATAGAAGACTATAACCCTCTTGCTTTGGGCAATCTCTTTGAACAGAGTCTCTCTGCCCTTCTTGTGAGGTAAAAATCCAAGGAAAATAAACTCTGCAGATGATACGCCAGAGGCAGATAAAGCAGAAATTAAAGCACTAGGACCTGGAATAGGCACTACTTTGACTTCATCTCCAAATTCTTTCTTTACATGATCTACTAGCATTACTCCTGGATCTGAAATACAAGGAGTGCCTGCATCTGAAACTAATGCCAAGTTCTTTCCATTTTTAAGTAGGTTAATTATGACAGATTCTTTATTTTCTGTACTGTGAGCATGATAGCTCATCGTTTTAGTCTTTATGTCATATCTATTTAGAAGATTCTGTGTAGTCCTCGTATCCTCGCATAATACATAATCTACCTCTTTTAATATTCGAATAGCCCTAAGAGTTATATCCTCCATATTCCCAATCGGTGTGGCTACTATGTATAATGTTGTAATATCTCCTTCTCCCATATCGATATCATAGCATAAAAAAAGCGTAATCCACAAAGTGAATTACGCGATTTTCTAATTTTTTTTCTGCGGTTTGATTACATTTTACTGATTAGTCTTATAAAAAAACCAGTTGGGATCAAGCTTAGGATAGCGATGATAGGATGATTTTTGATCAACCATACACCACTCTCGAGAATGGTACCATAGGGGCCATCTGATCCCAATGCGAGGAAACAACAAAATATAAATACAATCCAAAAAGTAAATGATAAGAATCCAATAATTATAATCGAATTCTTTAAATAAAATTTCAAATTTTCCATTTTTTAAAGTTTTAGGGTTCATTTGAAAAGACAATATTTGTCTACTCAAATGAACCTTAAAACACTATCAATGAACTTATGTATAGTATAGCACTATTAACATACTTTGTCAATAGCATACAATACCCTTATTATTCAATATAATTCTATGATAATTGAGAATATTAATCAATATAAATGTACTTTGACTTATTTGAGAATAATGGTAATATAATTATAAACTAAAAAATCAAAGCTATGGAAGAAAACATATCGGATGAGCAATTAGCGAGTTTACATGATCTTTTCATCTTTGAAAATCAAAGTGAATTGGAAAAAATTGGATACACTACAAGAAGAAAAAAGATTCTAAGTGATAGAAAATCAGCTTATGAATTAAATCCCATTGAGGGATTAAATGAATTTGAGGACGACATTTATCAATTTGAGTCTAGAGATGTATCTACCCAAACATTGCCAGATTTTTATATTGGCGAGTAGCTATTGAATTATGAACCTATTATATTTTATTTTAGGTTCATTTTCTTTTCTTGTAAAAAACCCCATTTTCTGGTATTTTGTATGAAGTTAGTCAATAAAAAATTCCGGATCGATTCGAATCGAACCATGTACAATTAAATAGTTTAAGTTGGCCTTATCGTCTAACGGTTAGGACATCGCCTTCTCAAGGCGGTAATCCGGGTTCGATTCCCGGTAGGGTCACAAGTTTTTATTAGCACGACATACATATTAAAAACCTCCGAAAGGAGGTTTTTAATATGATTATTTTATTTCTATTAAAATTTCATTCCTAACCATCCAAGGTGGAGTCCAAGGAGCATTGTAGCCGGCGTAGCAAGGAGAACCCATAGTTTCTATCTTATCACGAGAAAGATAATCTAAAAGTTTATTTTTCATATATTGAACTCGATCTCCTGAACGAGACCAAGAGAACCTAAGAACAGCTATTTTTTGAGCGGGTACCTCTCGGAGCTTTACACGAGAATCATTGGGAGTTGGTAAGATATCCATAGAGTATGAGCGAGGCATACCAAAAGAAATTATATGCGTATCCCCTTCGATATTTACTATTACTGGCGCTGTCATAGAAATTTTCTCTGAAGAGCCAATCTTCTCTATTACTGGTGCCGTCATCGCTATTTTCTCTTTTTTTGTATTTCCTCCAAAAATATACCCTGCTATAATAGAAAAACCTAAATTCAGAGCGTCTCGATATGTGGAACCTGAAATTGTTGTTTCAGCTACAATATGTGCTCCATAATTACGAATTTCATAATCTTTCTTTTTCTCAATAACCGTGTAATCTGATTGCTCTACTTTAGAACCAAAATATCCCCAGATAGACCAGATCACCATTATCACTAAAATAATTAAAATCGTTTTCATAAATATATTATAACATTATAATTCTAAATCTTACGACTGTCATAGGCCCAATGAAGAAGTGCCTGACGTTGACGTGGTCGACAGAAAATATCACCTCTACGGCAATTTTTAACTATAGCTCCGACGTGTCTACTAATTGCCTTCCATCTTTTAATTTGTCTATCATCTTCTTTCTCGAGCCTGCGTCCCATGTAGTAACGTGCGTACCATTCAAACCACCCTCTTGGATCATTCTCATTTATCCAGCCCTTCTCTATCCAGACTGACATAGGCTGACTAGCATTGATACCAAAATAGTTTAGCTTTTTATCCAACTTGCCATCATTTGAAAGCTTCGCCCGAGTAAACCAATCCTTTGGATATTCATTTGGCTTATCCGAAAAATAAACACCACCAAAAACTCCAAGAAAAAGCATTTGCTTGGGAGTCAGGTCTGGCTTAAAATCTACTCGAAAATTCTTACCAATTGGCTCAGTGAGAAAATATATATAATTTTTTTGGAATGAATCATTTATAATAATTTTCTTTTTCATAATCAACTAATTATACCAAAAATATACAC
>CAINWY010000083.1 GCA_903854645.1 uncultured bacterium
ATAATTTTTGATAAGAAAATACTAGTAGATAAAGGTCAGTCTATTGTCGTATATGACAACGATGTTTGCCTGGGTGGGTTTATTGTGATTTAATTCAATTATTATATTAATAAATTTTAAATTTTATGAGTCTATACGAAAAAGTAGAAAAAGGAGGTGAAGAAATTGTATTTGTTTATACTATTTGTAGTAATAGAGAAGAGGCGAGGACAATGGGATTTTTAGCTATTGAGGAAAAGCTCGCTATTTCCATTGATTATTGGGTTATAAATTCTATATACCCATGGCAAGGATTTATAAAAGAGATTGATCAGTATATTCTAATGTTCTCAACACAAATGAATAAAAGTAGCGAGTTGATGAAACATATTGAAGCAGAGCATTCATATAAAATTCCGATGATTGTCAGACTAGAAACTAATCTCACAAATGTACCATATTCACTTTGGGTAGACGATACATTAAAAAATTTAGAAAAATATAAGACGGAATATGATGCAAATATAAAGCCCGATATAAATAGTTTGAACAAACTTAAATAATTATGTTATTATAGATCTATTATGGAAAATATATTTTTTGATAGTATTACTATTAGTATAACCTTACGTTTGTTTATTGCCTTATTATTGGGTATGTTAATTGGTACGGAGCGAGTTTGGGCTCACAAGACAGCTGGTATGCGTACTTATGCTCTAGTATCGATGGGTTCAGCTTTATTTGTTGTTATTTCAAACGAAATGATAAAATATTACGCGGGCTTTCCTGGTATGAATCCACTTATGATTGTATCTCAGATTCTCGTGGGAGTAGGGTTCTTAGGAGCTGGAATAATTTTTAATAAGGATTCAAAATTGGTAGGTCTTACTACTGCTACCGGTTTATGGGTAGCAGCTGGTATAGGTATGGCATGTGGGATGGGTCTTTTCCATATAGCAATAATTGCAACTGTACTAACCTTGTTTATTTTCATTGTTTTATGGTCTATTGAAAAAAGATTAAAAAATAGTAAATATTTTATGGAGGATAAAGTAGATAATTTAGCCTAGTAATCTTATCGGTAAAGCCTCGCAGTCAAATATGTGGGGCTTTTCTAATAACACATTTTAGTATAATATGAAGCTATATGACATCAAATGAAATCCGTCAAAAGTTTTTGAAATTCTTTGCTGATAGAGGACACAAGATAATTCCTTCAGCATCATTAGTTCCAGAGAATGATCCATCTGTTCTATTCAATACAGCTGGCATGCAGCCACTAGTGCCGTATCTCCTCGGTCAAAAGCATCCAATGGGTACTCGACTAGCAGATGTACAGAAATGTGTACGTACTGGAGACATAGATGAGGTTGGTGATAACAGACACTGCACTTTCTTTGAAATGCTTGGAAACTGGTCACTCGGGGATTATTTTAAAGAAGAAGCTATTAAATGGAGTTTTGAATTTTTAACGTCAGAAGAAGAAGGTCTTGGTCTGGATATAAATAGAATTTATGTGACAGTTTTTGAGGGGAATAATGATGCTCCACGTGATATAGAGGCAGCAGAAATCTGGAAGAAATATATACCAGAGAATCGTATTTTTTTTATGCCAGCTAAGAATAATTGGTGGAGTGCAGGGGAGAGTGGTCCTTGTGGTCCTGATACAGAAATTTTCTATGATTCAAATGAAGTCTTAATTGGGGATATAAATCACAATGAATTTGTAAAAGCTGATGACGAAGGCAGAATAATAGAAGTCTGGAACAATGTTTTCATGCAGTATGAAAAGAAGGATGGTCAGGTTGTAGGTAAGCTTGCAAAGCACAATGTAGATACGGGCCTCGGATTTGAAAGAATAGTAATGGTCAAGCAAAATGGTAAAACTGTATTTGATACAGACCTATTTGAGGGATTAATTCTTAAAATTCGAGAACTTTCAAAAATTAAGGACGAAAAGATTGAGAGGATTATAGCAGACCACATAAGGACTTCTATATTTATGATAGGCGATGGAGTCATACCGGGGAATACTGGTCGTGGATACATATTGAGAAGATTATTGCGTAGAGCTGTAAGATTTTCAGACAAAATTAAAATCGAGGGAAATTCCTTTTCATTTTTGATTGATATTATAATTGATAAATATAAGGATGCATATATTGAATTAGAAAAGAATAAAGAAATAATAAAAAATGAAATAAAGAAAGAAGCGGATAAATTCCACCTCACTCTCGCAAATGGGTTAAAGGAATTTGAAAAAGGTGTTGATCCTTTTGACCTGTATCAAAGTTTTGGCTTCCCAATAGAACTGACAGAAGAAATTGCCAAAGAAAAAGGTATTCATATAAATAGGCAAGATTTCGATAATAAATTAAAGGAACATCAAGACTTATCACGCACATCAAGTGCAGGTATGTTTAAGGGCGGTCTCGCCGGGCACAGTGAGCAGATAGTAAAGCTTCATACCGCTCACCACTTACTTCTAGCAGGATTACAAGCAATAGTTAGCCCCAATATAAAGCAGAGAGGAAGTAATATAACGGAGGAGAGACTTCGAATGGACTTTATGTGTGATCATAAACTTACGGACGAAGAGAATCAAAAAGTAGAGAAATGGGTAAATGATAGAATAAAAGAGAATCTAAATGTAATTAGAAGGGAGATGCCACTTGCTGAAGCCGAGAAACTCGGTGCTCAAATGGAATTTGGAGCAAAGTACCCAGATATAGTGTCAGTGTACTTTGTAGAAGACAAAGAGGGGAATATACTATCAAAAGAGTTCTGCGGTGGCCCCCACGTTGAGAATACTGGTCAATTGGGCCATTTTAAGATACAAAAAGAGGAAGCAAGCTCCGCCGGAGTACGCAGAATAAAGGCTATATTAGAATAACTTTAGAGAAAAACCCTATTGTATGCATAATATAATAGGGTTTTTACTCTTGACAAAGAGCATAAATAGTGCTATACTATACACAAATTTCATGTACCATTTTAGGTTTCTATTGTGGAGTGAAATAATTATAAATCTCTAAAAAATCAGAGATGAAAAAAGTTATTTTGTCATTATTAGCTGTTTTATCAATTGTTCTACTGTCTATGACTTTTGGATCATGCACAAAGGAAGAAATTGTCGTAAATACTGGTATTCAGGTTTTTACCAAAGACAATCCTCTCCCCTTATCATTATCAGAAAATACCTGTCGTTTTTGGATCGATGATGTGTCATTCAAAATTGCGAAAGGCGCTGGTTACGGATGTGATCAGGATTATGATTACCCCAATCAAAGATGGGGTGATCAGTACAACTGTGGAAAATGGAGGACTTTAGAGGTTAAATTGTATTACGGCTCTGTGTTTGGTGAAAAGTGGATTTCAGAGAAAACCACAACACTAATTATGGATGAAAACACGTATTACAATGGACGTGAGCTGATTGACCAGTTCGGTATTATAACTGGGTACTTTTCTGTCAGGCCCAACCCCCTCGGAATCAATTGTATGAGGATTAATAATTTCCAGGAATTTTAATTTCTTAAACAAAATGTTTCAAAAATATTAAACTTAGTGCATTTCTTAAACGAAGTGCACTATTTTTTTTGTTTCAAATTAGATAAACATGTCACTGAAACTTAAATTTATAATTTAGGTGTCTTTTATTTGCTTATACTCCTCGTTTGTTGTTATATCGATTACGATATAACAACGGCTCTCGGATATTAAGCAAATTAAATGTTTATTTATTTGCTTATACTCCTCGTTTG
>CAINWY010000084.1 GCA_903854645.1 uncultured bacterium
AGAACCAATCATACCAATAGCAATACCAGGTCCAATAGAACCAAGACCTATAGCTACTGCCTTTGCTAACATTGTTATATCCATATGTTTTGTTATTAAATTAATTGATAATGATTGACCTTTAAATTAATGTGCCCCACTTAATTCTACTTCTTTACTATGCTTCTCATCATGGTCTTCGTCATGATCCATGCTTGAGATTGTATAATAAACAAGGGTTAAGATGGCGAAAATAAATGCCTGAATAACTCCCACTAGTACCTCTAATAGTAAAAATGGTGTTGGTAGAATGTATATCATTATAGCTCCCATCGAAGCAAGTAGGACCTCTCCCGCGAAAACGTTACCAAATAAACGAAACGAGAGCGAAGCAACTTTTGCAAATTCTCCGACGAGCTCAAGAATACCTACAGCAAACATTATAGGTGCTGTCATAAGGATCATAGGATCCTTTCTTATCTTGGTGAAAATACTACCAAGAGCCTTCAGATTAACATATTTATTGATTGATTTCCAGAGGCCTATAGATATAATTCCAAAGATATTTGCACCTATGACAGACATGATAGCTAGGGGTAATGTACCATTTATATCAGCTGTACCTGAGCGTATTAGAGGAATAAAGACTTTTCCGTGCTCAAGAGTTTCTACTAGTCCAAAGCCACCAAGAGGTAGAATTCCAATCCAGTTGTTCAAAAGGACAAAAATAAAAATTGCAAAAACTATAGGGAAAGCTTTATTTGTTATTGCACGGTCATTTGTAACTTGATCACAGAGACCTTCTGCTCCCTCTATAACAATTTCAAATATGTTTTGAATACCCTTAGGTACTTTTTTTACTTTTAATTTAACGATTACAGATATGACGATAATTATAAACACTACAATCCAGCTTGTGAAAAGTGAATTTGTAACTGTAAAGGAACCAAAATGTGCTATAGGCTCGGCAAATAAAGTGGATTCAGTCGTATATGCTTCGGTCGCAGGAGTTTTCTCCACTGTCATTATGTCAGCGGTTAGTATATTGTGTTCTGTTGTTTTGTCTATTACTTTTACTGTGTTTTCTATGCTCATATATTATATATTTTCTTTGGGGGAATTAACCGTACTATTTTTATCAGATTTTTCAGTTTCTTCCAAGTCTTTTATGTATTTCACCATACTTACATAGATTGATACAAGTGAGACTGTGAATGCGAGAGCTGTAAGTCCGAGGAAAATCCAAGGTGTCGTACCGAATTTTGTATCTAAATATCTACCTAGGTATAAAGCGATGATTATCGGTATTGCAATTGAGGCACTAACCTTTGCAAAATTTACCAGTCCATCTCTCCACCATGGTGGAATAATATCTTCATTATTTTTTTTCATAAATAAAAAACGGGTGCTTGGACATGTGCTTGGACCATGAGTACATTTATCGAAGCTTACAGCTTCAGTACACCTTTTGCATATTTTCAAAGCATAGCTTCTCAAATCTAAGCAAAAGCTTTCCGATTCACAAGTCGCAAGTAAAGCAGTTTACTTGCTCACTCGCTGGTGCGTGTGCTTGGAATCGGACCAAGGACCTCTGTCTTATCAGGACAGCGTTCTACCACTGAACTACACACGCAAAAATATCTCTTTAATTTTGAAACGAGCGAACCATTTATATGCTTGCATCTAGGACAGCGTTTCTCCACTCTCCTACAGACACTATTTTCCAAAAGAACAGAAGCATTATAACAAGAAAATCCCTATTTTGCAAACAAAAATCCCATACTCTTTCGAGTACGGGATTTTTGATCTTTAGATAAAAGAAATTATCTGCGGAAACCTCCACCTGCTGGACGCTCTTCCATAGGACGAGCTTCGTTTACTGTAAGGTTTCTTCCTTCGAAGTCCTTTCCATCAAACATTGAGATAGCTGTAGCTGCATCTGAATCGTTTTCCATTTCAACGAAACCAAATCCCTTTGAGCGACCTGTCATCTTATCCATAATAATGGTTGCTGAAGCGACAGCTCCTGCAGCACTGAAATGAGCTTTGAGCTCATCGTTGGAAGTCTTATAAGGAAGACCACCTACATACAACTTTTTTGCCATATATGACAATGTGCTTCTCATAGCGATACTTGCATATCCACTAATCGAAGAAAACTAATTTATAAATGTAATCGCGAAGCTGATTTCATTTACATACCTCAATGTTTAACACACGAAGAATGAAACTAATACCAAAACATAAGCTAACTACTGCGGGCAATTATAACAGAGATACAAAAACAAAGCAA
>CAINWY010000085.1 GCA_903854645.1 uncultured bacterium
AATAACACATAAATATCGATGAATAAAGTGATTTAAGGTCATTTATACCAATCTAATCTGTTTCCATATAAATATTCAATTTTATGACAGTGCACTCATTTACCAAATGAATTTGGCAATTTGAGGTTGAGTGAAATGCATGATTTGCTTAATATTATAATACATTATAAACTAAAATAAATAGTCCTGAATTCATTTATTATTTTAAATTTAAAATCATGTTAAAACAATCAGTTTTAAATTATTTGGAAAACAATGATTTCAAATTTGAAAGATTCATCAATGAAAATGAAGTTTTCAGAAATACTGAACGCATTGTGATAATCCATCCGATTTTAGGTATTAGACTTTTTTATCTTCTTGATTTGTTTGATAAATACTATACCGAATCTGTAATAGAGATGGATCTAAGAAATCTTGACAAATAATCAAGATGACAAATCAAAAACACCTTTAAATAATTTTTAAAGGTGTTTTTCGTGTTTATAATTTTATATACAAATAGCATACATTAATTGAATTCCTCTATTTTGTAACGTCCTTCAATATCTCCATAGCATGCGTTGCGGGATCTACCTTTGGATAAACTTTTATTATCATCCCCTTGTCTATTAGATATGAGATTCTTTTTATAAAGAGTATTGAGTAGGCACCGTATTCTCTTATCACCTTTTTATCGGGGTCAGACAATAAGGTAAAGGGTAAATTGTATTTTTCTTTAAATTTTTTATGACTTTCTCCACTATCTGCAGAAACTCCTAACACAGTAATTCCTGCCTTATTAAAATCATCATAAACTTCTGTAATCATACAGGCTTCCTTTGTACACCCAGGAGTATCATCCTTGGGATAAAAATATAAGAGAACACGCCCCGTATAGTCTGATAACTTATGAATAATATTGTCTTGATCAACAAGACTAAAATCTATAATTTTTGTTCCTTCTTTTAACATAAGTTCATTATACCAAGATTTATTATATAATTGTACTTTTTAATACTTTCTATAATCTGTTTCCATTTTGAGCCATTTATTTGAGAATATTTATTTCATTAATCCTAATACGCATCCCCTAGCATTGGTATACCGAGTCTTTTCCTTTTGGTCTCTCCTTTGAATAAATCATTAGTTCTCTCCGCATTTATAGCCCTATCCCCTTTATGCGGAGATGAAACCATAGCACGAAAGCTTGAGCCCAAGAAAACTGCGTGCTTACCAAACTGTACAGATAGTGAATCCACAAAATTATATATAGTCTTCATCTTATCTATACATACATCTGAACCAAATAGATTCATCTGGTGGGACTCATCCTCTCTTAATTTTTCTAAAACTACACCAGTTGCCCGATACAAGACTCCATACTGATAAACTTTATCAAATGATTCTTTTAATGCTTTTATCATTTCGTGTGGGACTGCTAATGGAATCGATAACCCAACTTCCATACCATAAGTATTGAAATCTTGAGTCTTAATAAAAAAGCTAATCTGAGGAGATACGAGCCCGTGCCGTCTCGCCTTGATACAAGCATTCTCTACATTCTTTGATAATTGAGAAAATACATATTCTTTATCCATTGATGGTGGTGTAAATGTTTTCGTTTTGCTGATTGATTTATAAATATGCTTTTGTTCTTTTTCTATTTTGAAAACATTAGTACCACGAAGTTCCTGCCACGTTTCAAAGTATGGCTTTGCCAAATGCTCCCTAACCCAAATCGAATCTTTACAAATAAAATCATAAGCTGTCACCACCCCATATTTATTTAGTAATGATCCTGTTTGTGTACCTATACCCCAAACCTTACCTACGTCTAATTTTGATAAAAATTCACTAATTTTATTCTGTGGTATAAATGTCAGTCCTGAAGGCTTGTCCCACTTTGAAGCAACTTTTGCCAGAACCTTGGTAGGAGCTAATCCTACAGAGAAAGTCATACCGAGCTCTCTATCTAGATCGTATTTAATCTGTTTAGCGATATCTTCATATGAAAGACCTAGAAAGCTCTCTAATCCTGTAATATCAGCGAAACACTCATCTATGCTGTATGGATCCACTTCTTCTGTATAACGCCTCACAATGCTTTGCATACGCAGACTGTAGAGGCTATAGGTCTCATAGTCAGACGGTATAATGATGGCATCTGGACAAACTTTTAGTATCTCAAAAATCCTCATACCTCGAGTTACCCCCTTGGCCTTGGCTTCATAAGTCATAGCAGAAGCGATACCCCTCTCACTGCCTGTAATTACTGGCTTACCCTTCAGGGCAGGATTCTTGGCTACCTCACAAGAAGCAAAGAAACAGTCACCATCTATATGCAATATAGCCCTAGTGTATGAATTATCTGTATCTTTTTTCATATTAATATTTACGTACAACGGCTTTTACAACAGCGGATATGACAAGTTCTTCTTTTGGATAAATTGGTTTATATTTTTCATTGGCTGGTTCTAAAAAAACTTTACCATTCCTATTTCTAAAATATTTAATAGTCCACTGCCCATCTACATCTGCAATCACAATATCACCATCTTTATAATTGGCGCCACGCTCCACAATAACCATATCCCCTTCGTTGATACCTGCATCTTTCATCGAGTCTCCTTTGATTCTCAAAATATATGAGGCTTCTTTGTTGTCGATAAGATATTCATCGAAACTTATTGTATCTGAAAGCTCTTCTTCTGCGGGTGATGGAAAGCCAGCCTCTACTAAACCAAGCATCCTAATCTTTCCAAAATTATTTGGTATGAGCTTGCCAGTAGAATCCTTTGATAAAATATCGGCATCTATTAATTTGTCTACCACATACGAGACGGCGCTCTTGGTCTTGTAGCCTGTTAGCTTCATAATCTCACTATATGAAGGCATACGTCGATTCTTGTTATAAAATGAAATAATTAATTTTTTAGTCTTTTCCATATATCTATTATATTAGAACGTACGTACTAAAGTCAATAGTTAACAAAATAAAAACCCTCAAAAATTGAGGGTCTTAATTTTAATTAATTTAATTTGAAGCAATTACACATAATACTCATACTAGAATTGCTTGATCCACAAATCTTTTACAATCCTTTGAACGAGATTTTTGTTCGTGCTTTTGATTGTAAATTCTTTATCCCATGCAACGCTCGTACCATTATTTATTACAGGATGATAGGTCTTACGTCCACAGTTGCAAGAAACAGCAAACGGGAATTCATCTAAATCTCGTAATATACCATTGGCCGCACAATCACCCACCCTCTTAGAATTAAAAACTCTGAATAGATAACGATCAGACTTGTAATTTTCCAAGAATTTTCTTTTTACTTGGGTCATTTCCCCTTCCATTAAATCGTACATAATGTTTCCTCCCATTGATTAAATTAAAATTATTTTATTTTGTTGTAAATGAACTAAAAAGAGCAAAAACCAGCTTTGTATTGAAAGCTGGTTTTTAGTAATAAGTTTAGAGAGAATATTATTAACAAAAATCAACCTTCAAATAGAAAGTATAAAAATAGAAACTTCCCCAGAAGCTCTTATTTAAATTTTGATTTTTAATAATATCTAACATACTTTTATATTTACATATAGACAAATTAAAGTCAAACTTTTATAGTTGATTGGCAATTAATCAATAAACTGTTAAAATATAGGTATGGATGAAGTAATACCTCCAGCTGGAGAAACTAAGAAAGTACACATTCTAATAGTTGACGATGACCCAGTTATGCGTCAACTTTTTGGTGGGAAATTAGTGATACTAGGATATGAAGTTATATATGCAAACGATGGAAATGAAGGTAGAGAGGTAGCCAGACGTCTACATCCAGACCTAATACTAATGGATGAGAGAATGCCTATCATGGATGGTCTCGAGGCATCTGGACGACTAAAGGAAGAAGAGCAAACAAAAGATATACCTATCATACTTTTTACAAATGAAGATCTATCAATAGAGGCACAAAAAATGGCAAAAGATATAGGTATAGATGATTACATACACAAATCTTCAGACTTTAGTAAATTAAAAGATATAATTGCCAGAGTTCTAGAAAAGAATAAAATATAAAAAGACTGCATCTATTTGCAGCCTTTTTTATTAATGAAATTTAAAACTCCATTTTGGACATAATCCATTTCTACCCAAAATTTTAATTGTAAAAATTTTCTTAAATCTCTTGTGATCTACAAGATTCTCATATAGATTATTTATCTCATAAATCCTAATGGAACTTAAGTCGTTTTTAAGACCAATCCCAAAAGTAGAACTCGAGTCGCTTACTTCGGCGACATGATAATCCTCAATATACAGATATAGTTTCAGTCCTTTCGTCATACTGAGGAAATAATCTTTTAAAACATCTCTATCTATCCCCATATCTATCTAATATAATTATGATTTGAAATTATTATACTATTTCTCTATCTATTCTGCCACTCACGTTCCTGTCTACACAAAAGCTTATCCCTAAGTTCTTTATGCTCCATAATAGATGCGACTATGCGCTCAAGACGCACACCCTGAGATCCTTTAACTAAAATTAAATCCCCTTTTTCAATTATACCTATCATAAACTTTGCTGCTGTATAAGAAGTATCAAAACTGTATAAATTTTTAATATTAAATCCTTTTTCTAAGGCTCCTTCAGATATGAATTTTGCTCTTGGCCCTACTAATACTAAAATATCAGCAATACCAGATACTTTTTCACCAAGTATATGATGCTCTTCTTCTGTAAATTTACCAAGTTCAAGCATATCTCCCAATATTGCAATTTTTCTTTTCCCTTTCATTTCATTTAAAACTTCAAGAGCTGCAATGGCCGCAACAGGTGATGAATTGTATGTATCATCTATAATCATTGAATTGTTTATTCCTTCTATTAGTGAAAGTCTACCTGGTGGAGTTTTATACTCGCTAATGTATTTGATGGAATCCAACAGATCACAACCTACCTCCATAGCGCATGCCAAAGCGGCCAAGGCTGAATCAATATAATGCATCCCTACAATATTTGGTAACATTATAGGAAATGTGTGCCCATCGTGTTCAAGTTTAAAGCTTATACCACGAGTAACTTCCGCTCCATTTATATTCGTATTTATATATGTTGGATAAGTAACTTTATAAGTGGCATTTTTATTTTGTCCATAGGAAACTGTACGTCTATTTGCTTTTAGGTGTACAGCATAAACCTTTTCATCGTCATGGTTTAATATTAATACACCATCCTTCTTTAATGCATAAGCAAGGGCACTTTTTTCTTCTATAATCTTTTCTGCGCTATCAAAGAATTCTACATGGACTGGTTTATCAGGAAAACGAGTTATAACTACTATATCTGGTGCTAGCCATGGAGCCACATTTTTCTTTATATCACCGGGTTTGCCGACTCCTACTTCGAGTACTAAATATTCAGGATATGATTTTTTAAATAAAATTATTGAAAAACCATGTATAATATTCTCTATCCAAATAAATGGATTACTCCATCCATTAGGACAACCTAGAATTGTCAAAGGTAAGCCTATTTCACTATTAAAACTTTTCTCACTTTTTCTAACAGTTTTGAATTTAGATAATACTGTAAAAATAGCATCTTTTGTGGATGTTTTACCTACAGAGCCCGTAATTGCTATAATTTTCGGCTTAAACTTTTTTAATATAAGCTTCGCTTGCCATGTAACAATTGTAACTATTATTTTTTTAAAAGTATTCTTCATTTGTAATTTGTAATTATTATCTATCTGGTGGAACGTTATAATAATTTAATAAGTATTTAGTGATATTAGTAAATGCTGGAATGAGACTTTGCGATGCATATTTTACCTCTTTAGGGTTCTTTAAAAATAGGAATACAATGAATTGTGGATCGTATGCAGGGAAATATCCAAAGAATGAGTGTGTGTGTCTATCTAGATAATATCCGCCACCTTTTTCCATTGCAACCTGAGCAGTACCAGTTTTTGCTGCAACTGTATAATGCTCGAATTTATGAGCCCCCGAATCATATGCTTCATATACATGGGCAAGCATTCTAGTAATAGTTTCAGCTGTATCCTTTTTTATTATAGCTGATTTGGTTATGGGATATGATATAAGCTTGCTTGTACCATCGTCATACCTAATCTGCTTTGCTAAATGAGGAGTTATCATATTACCACCATTCGCAATTATAGAAAAGGCACGTACTGCCTCCACCGGGGTTAAAGCTATCCCTTGGCCGAATGAGGCATTTGCATACTCTATATTTCTAGGACTATCCAAATTTGTTATTAAGCCCTTTGTTTCATTTGGTAAATCTATTCCAGTCTTTTCTCCTATGCCATAGGATTTCATATATGTGCGAAAAATGTCATGCCCCAATTTCTTTTCTATAAACACCATCCCTGTATTTAAGGATTGATCCAAAACAGTCTGCATATTTACATTTCCACGTCCCTTTTTATCAAAATTAAATATATCCTTTTTATCTACTGTTACAAACCCATTATCCATATAAGTGGTGTCCGGGGTAATCGAATTAGTATCAAGTGCTGCAGACACAACTAGAGGCTTGATAACCGAACCAAATTCTAATATGTCTTCTACCATTATATTCCTATATACACTATTATCTGGCACATCACTGAATTTATTTAAATCAAAATTTGGAAATGACGAAATAGCGTATATTTCACCAGTTTGTGGATTCATTATAATTCCGCCTGCTTCATCTGCGTTCCATTTAGTAAATGCATCATTTAATTCAACTTCCAATGTATGCTGTGTAGATGGTTCAATAGTAGTGATGATATCACCTTGCTCTATATTATTATCAGAAATTTTATCTTTAAGACTGGAAAAAACTTCAGCAAAGAAATTTACATAATTCGTATCTTTAGGCTTTGATAACGTATCATTATAATAACGCTCAAGACCATACTGACCAACCTTGTCATCCCCCTTAAAAGCCAGAAAACCTAAAGTTTGTGCAGCAAGTGACTCTCCTGGATAAACCCTCCAATTATCTTTATATATAGAAACCCCTGGAATCTTTAAGCTGTCGATTTCACTTACTTGCTCTTTTGTTAAATGATAAGCCACTTCCTCGTATGGATCAGTTTTCTTGTTGGCTTTTATTATAAAATTATCATAACTCATATTCATATATGGAGCCAACATTTGATAAGTCACATCTGCATCTAATATATCCTTTGCCTTAATAGCGAGTTTAAATCCAGATGAAATAGTTGCTGCTGCTACTAATGAATTATCCTTTTTGGTAAAAAATATTGATCCTCGATCAAAAATATTGCTTGTTGGAGTGGAGTATTGCCTATCAGCCTTTCCTATATACAAATTGTTGTGTACTATTTGAATTAAAAAAAGCTTCGCTATTAATAAAATAGCAAAAGTAATTATTAAAACTGCAACAGCAATTATTCTAAAATGAAACGACGAGAGCTTCATTAGCGTATAGCGACATGGATAATAGATCTAGTAGCAAAAATATGTGAATTAATATCCACAAATCCCAGACTCGTAGCGCGTGATTTATTTATTGAATTCATATCACTTAAATATGTAAGCTCTAAATTACTTATATTACTGCCTAATATTTGTGCTGTATTTTCTAATGATTTACGAGCAATTACATTAAAGGTAATTGTGCCTATTATATAAACATATACTATAGAAACTGCCAATAATGAGCCGACTAGTATACGGAATATACCTCTTTGTGTATTTGAATTCCCTCTTATGTCGTTTGTTATTGCTTTAGTCTTATTCATATAATTAATATTGTTATTTTAGATAGGCAGATACATTATAATTTTTCTAATAATCGTAATTTTGAACTCCTAGAACGTGGATTATTTCTGACCTCTTCCTCTTCTGGTATTATTGGTTTTTTTGTATGTATTAAAGCTTTGCCGTTTTCTTTTAATTTTACAAATGCTTTTTTTACAATTCTATCCTCCAAGCTGTGAAAACTAATTACTGACATATGGCCTCCTTTCTTTAAACATGTAAATCCTTTGTCTATAGCTTGTTCCAGATTTGAAAGTTCACTATTTGTCGCAATTCGTAATGCCTGGAATGTCCTCGTCGCTGGATGAATTCGTAAGCCTTTATAATATCCACCAACTGCATCCTTTATAATCTTTACGAGATCAAATGTAGTTTTTATCTCTTTTTCTTTTCTACTCTCTACTATCTTCTTTGCAATTTTTCTAGAATACTTTTCCTCCCCAAAACCAAAAATGATATCCGCTATACTTTCCTCTTCCCATGTGTTCACTATCTCTTTGGCAGTTAAATCCTCTTCTGTGATGTCCTTTTTCATTGTCATCAATAATGGTTCATCTTTTAAAAACGAAAATCCTCTGCCTGCGACTTCGAGCTGAAATGAACTTATCCCTAAATCCAGCAATATTCCATCTATGCTTTCAATCTTCAAATCTTTAATAACTTTATCTATATCCTGGAAACCTGCATTTACAAAAGTAAAATCAGAAATTGTATCTCCTATAAGTTTTAATGTGCGCTCTTTTGCATCAATATCGAGATCTAGTCCTATAATCTTTATACTATTACCCCATCTCTTTATCATTTCGAAAGTATGACCTCCACCACCTAATGTGCCATCTATTATTATGTCTCCTTTTTTAATGGCAAGACCATCTATAGACTCTCTCTTTAAAACGGAAATATGTGTCATATTAAAGAACTCCTATCTGGCCCAATTTATCTGCAAGGGCATCGGCCTGTGTCTCTACTAACTTCTTGTAATCACTCCAAGCTTTCTCGTTCCAGATTTCTGCACGATTCTGAACACCGATAACAACCACCTTTGTGGAAAGATTGGATCGTATTTTCAAATTTTCCGGGATTAGTATTCGTCCATTTGCATCTACGTCAACTATTACAGCCTGACCAAACATAAATCTCGAGAAACTTCTGTTATCAGATGCGAGCATAGAAGAATCTGATAGCTTTGCTGAAACCTTTTGCCATTCTTTTGTAGTAAAAATGGAAAGACAATTATCGAGCCCAGGTGCAACAACAATACTCTTCCCCATTTCCTTTCGGAATTTTACTGGGAGTGACATTCGATTCTTTTCATCTAATGTATGTGTGTATTCTCCTATGAGCATAATAATATGGTGAGATAAACTAAAAAATAAATTTACCACTTAATCCCACTTAGTTATATTATAAACCACTTCATCCCACAATACAATACCCATACCCCACCATTACCTGTGGATAACTCGAAGACCGAAAGGTCTGAGATCCTGAATCAGCAGGCGAAGGGTCGTAATCCATTTTTTTAAGAAAAAATAACACAGAAAGTGCGAAAACTCAAAATATCACTATTTATCAATAAAAAAAACACTCATTTTCATGAATGTTTTAGTATTAAAATCTTAATTAATTTAAACTTAAATCTTTTTCAATTCGAAGCCCTACATCAAAGACTTTTTTCACCCTACTTATGAAAAGTGAAATGATATCCCTCCACGATTGATCAATAACATCAACTGTAATATCCATAATTTCAGGATTCTTAATGCCAAAGGCTTCATTCATAAAAACTACCTGACATTCAGTCTCACCCATATGAAATACAAATAATGGAATATTATTATCTCCAAGATAAAAACAGCATCTGATGAGTGGGAAAAAATTTAGATCCATTAAAATTTCTACATTACCAAAATCTAGTAAAGCACGAAAATTATCAGCCCCAATTTCCTCGAATGTAAAAATTTCAATCTTGTAGTAGATAGAAGCAATTTCCATATCATACTGCAGTTGCTCTAGAATGGCTATCACCTTTCTATAGTCAAATTCCGAATAATTTCTCATATCATTAAGTTTTAATTGTTAGAAAATACGTTTATATTACTTGTTTATTTAAACATTACTCTACTTACAAGATGAAGTCAAACTAACATAAATAACCCTACCATCGTAATGGTAGGGTTATTTATATATATTTATTCTCTTGGTTTCATTATTGGAAAGAATATGACATCTCGGAGATTCTTCTGCTCTGTAAAAATTGCAACGAGGCGATCGATACCCATACCAAACCCTGTCATAGGTGGCATACCATGCTCCATAGCGGTTAAAAATCCTTCACTTACATCCATGGCTTCTTCATCCCCACCCTGTTTTGCCTTACCCTGAGCTGTGAGTAATTCTCTTTGAATATTTGGGTCTACAAGTTCTGCGTATTGGTTTGTAATCTCTGCTCCTGCAATAATTAATTGACAAACTTTTGCGGTTCCCTCTTCATTCTGCTGAGCGAGAGGCTTTAAATCTCCTGGGAAATCTGTGACAAAAGTAGGATTTATAATCTTTCCTCTTGATGATTTCTTGTAAATTTTATCCAGCAAATTACCACGTCCGAGTTTTTTAACTTCATCCTCTTTTACTCCCCACTTTAGAGCCTGAACTCTAGCCTCCTCTAGTGTAATAGTTTCAATATCGATACCCGCATCATTTTTCAATAAATCTTTAAATGAAATTCTGGGCCATACTGTATCAATCTCTACATCAATTCCATTACCCTCATTATCGTAAACTTTAAAAATTGTTTTACCCATTAACTCTCTTGCTATAGATTTTACAAGTTCTTCCGTCCATTTCATATTTGTCTCTAAACTCTGGTAAGCTGCATACCATTCAAGCATTGTGAACTCCTGTAAGTGTGTAGGGTCTGAACCTTCATTCCTAAAGTTCTTGCCAATCTCATATACTCTTTCGTATCCTCCCACCATTAGCATCTTATGCTCTAATTCTAGTGCTATACGAAGAACCATATCCATATCATAGTCATTATGGTGTGTATTAAATGTCTTTGCCATGGCACCTCCTGCCTGGCTTTGTAGTATGGGGGTCTCAACCTCTAAGAAATTTTTATCATCAAAATAACTTCTAATATATTTAATTATTTTTGAACGAGTCATAAAACGATCATAGACCTCTTTATCCATCAGTATATCTAAATATCTTTTACGGTAGGTTTCCTCTAAATCCTGTAATCCGTGCCACTTGTCAGGAAGCGGCAAAAGAGCCTTCGTTGCCATTTGCCAATCTTTAATCAGAATACTTTGTTCCCCTCTTTGGGTTACGAATAATTGCCCTGTAACGGAAATGAAATCACCATTATCGATAGTGTCGACGAATAAATTAAACACCTTCACGTCTAATACATCTTTTTTTAGAACTGCTTGGAGACGATCAATCCCATCTTGCAAGACAATGAATAAAATAGCGCCCTGACCGCGTACAATCATAACTCTACCTGCAATTGAAATTGCCTCATTTTCGGATTTTATTAATAATTCATCAAAAGAAGCCTTTACTTCATTTATAGAATAATCACGCGAAACAGAAGAAGGATAAGGATTCATCCCAGCCTCTTTTAATTTAATAATTTTAGTAAGTCGCGCAGAGCGCAATTCTTCAATAGATGCCATAGCTCTATTGTATATCAATTAGAGTATACTTGGCTAGTCCCTTTGGAGTTTTTATTGAAACTACAGCACCTTTAGCTTTACCAAAAAGAGCCTCTCCTAATGGTGATTTATTTGAAATTTTATTTTTTGTCATATCTGCTTCTTCAGCCCCTACGATACTGTACGTTACTGTGTCTTTTGCACCATCCTTTTTAATAACTACTGTTGTTCCGATTTCTACTTTTGAGCTTTGATGCTTCTTTACAACTACTGAAGATTGCAACATATATTCAATCTGATTTATGCGATCCTCTGTTTTTCCTTGATCCTCACGAGCCTGATGATACTCTGCATTTTCTGATAAATCCCCCAAAGCTTTCGCGGCGTCTAGGGCTTCTAAAATTTCCTTTCTTTTAAAGGTTTTTAAGTTCTTAAGTTCTTCTTGTAATAAGTGTTTTTTTTCTTCTGTTATATAATTTATTTCATCCATAATCGTCAGATTGTAACAATTAAACATTAATAAGTAAACCCCCAATACCTAGTTTTTTTGACTAAAAATTGGATGCTCTGGGTAGGGCCTTAATTTCTTATTTCAAGTATTCTGGTGTATAGACACTCATATAGTCTACCACCTCACTCATAACGCGTGTGGCGTTACCAGAAGCCTCTTTAGGACCTCTTTCCATTAATATAGCAAATGAGTATTTAGGATTTTCATATGGGAAAAATCCAGTAATCCAGGAGTTTGTATTTGTATTACCAAAACCAATCTGTGCTGTTCCGGATTTTGCTGCTACCTCTACATTTGCTAAATTTAGTGCCATAGCTGTGCCTTCTGTCACAGCCATTCGCATACCCTCATGAATGACTGTCATTTTATCTTTGTCTATCACTATACTATTTATTCTTGATTCATATTTTTTATCATTTTTGATTACGTGTGGAGTAGATATGGTACCCATAGACGCAATACCTGTCATTGCTTTTGCAACAGAAAGTGGCGTCACTTGGAAACCATACTGACCAATAGCTGTATTGTATGTGTCACCAACTCTCCAATTATCCCCCTTAAATGTTTTTGCCTTCCATTCTGGCGTTGGAACTATGCCTTCCTTTTCAACTCCTAAATCTACGCCAGTTTTATCTGCTATACCAAAAATATCTGCATATTTATCTATATTTAAAATTCCTAATCCTTTCTGACTTTCAAAACCCCCACCTATTTCATAAAAATATACGTCTGAAGATATAGCTATTGCTTTCCTCATATCAACATAACCAAAAGAACCGTGGTCTTTGAATACTGACCTCTTTTCCGGAAAATATGGATTCGGTATTGAAATAGACCCATTAGAAAATATTCGCTTTAGTGGCGTTATTACATTTTCCGCAAGTGCTCCATATCCTAGGAATGGTTTAACAATTGATCCTGGGGTATACAATCCAGAAACAGCTCTATTTAGAAAAACTTTTCTTTTATCGCTAAAATACCCACTTATAACCCCATTGTCTTTACCTAATGACAAAATAGTTCCATTGTATTCAGGATAACTAGTCATAGCTAATAATTCTCCAGTTTTAATATCCATTAGCACACCAGCACCACCAGAGAATGATGCATTTTGTGCCATAGATACAATAGAATCATACATTTTCTTTTGAATTCTACTATCAATAGATAGGACCATATTTGCACCCGCAACAGGTGGAGTAACTACGTTTTCAGATTGTATTTCACCTTTAACATCTGTCTCTGTAATGCGTACTCCATTCTTACCTGTGAGATTTAGGTTGTATGATTTCTCTACCCCATCTTTTCCAATAAATGAATCTTGCCAGTAATTTCCAGAGGAATCCTTTGCTGGTGAACTAACATAGCCTAGAAGTAGACCAAAGCCACCATTATTTATATATGATCTAACAGGAGAAGAAAATTTATTTAAGTCATTTACATCCCAAGAATTCCAGGCTAATAAAATATTATTCCTATCATATATAAGACCACGGTCAGCAAAAATAGGCTGCTTCATCAAAGTATTATTCTCACTCTTTTTAAAATATGCTTCGCCTTTTATAATCTGTAAAATACTTAATTTGTATGTAAAAATAACTGCACATAAAAAAAAGAAAGTGCCTAACAAAAAAATAGCTTTTTTAGGTATAGGTTTTTCTAATCTACCTTCAAATTGCT
>CAINWY010000086.1 GCA_903854645.1 uncultured bacterium
CGCGTAGAAACACTGTAATAAGAAGATAATAATTGAAATAAGATATAATGCGCGATTAGCTCAGTTGTAGCGACGCGTAGAAACACTGTAATAAGAAGATAATAATTGAAATAAGATATAATGCGCGATTAGCTCAGTTGGTAGAGCAACCCGTTTACACCGGGAAGGTCGTAGGTTCGAGTCCTACATCGCGCACTAATGAACGAAGTGAATGACGTGCCGATAGTAAAGCATAATATGCTTTACGTGTAGGACTCGAAAACCTTGAGTATATTTATAATTTTGTACTCAAAACTATAAATACGAAAGGTCTACTGGTCCTGTAAGGACAGAGTCCTCCATGTTCATTATTGCCCTTGTAGTTAAATGGATATAACTGCGGACTTCTAAGCCGTTATTGCAGGTTCGATTCCTGCCGAGGGCACATGAAATTAAAAATATTATTCGAAGATAAAAATCTAATGGTTATAGATAAGCCAGCGGGTATTGCTGTGCATGCAGACGCCAGAACTACAAAGAAGGACGTAACAGTAGCGGATCTTGTATTAGAATATGACAAGAAGCTCCTTAAAGTAGGGGAGCCCATGACTATAGAATATAAGGGTGAACAGATAAAAATAAATCGTCCTGGTATAGTTCATCGTTTAGACAGAGAGACTTCTGGGGCTTTGCTTATAGCCAAGAATCAAAAAACATTCTTAATGCTTAAAGAGCAATTTCAGAATCATACTATAAAAAAAGTTTATAAAGCCTTTGTTTATGGACATGTATCTGACCCGAAGGCATCCCTTTTGACGGGGAAGAGGGGAATTATAAATGCACCAATTGGACGCTCGCCACTTGATATTCGTATGTGGACAGCTGGGCGTGGAGCACGCGAGCCAGTTAAAGAAGCCATAACAGAGTACATAGTATTAAATAGATTTACCGATAGTAAAGAAATAAAACTAAACCAAAATAATAAATTTTCTTATGTAGAAGTTTATCCAAAAACAGGAAGAACTCACCAAATCAGAGTGCATATGAGATACATAAATCACCCAGTAGTTTCAGATCCACTTTATCGTGGCTCAAATGAAATGGCCCTAGGGATGAAGAGATTAGCGCTACATGCGTACTCGATAACCTTCAGAACACCAAACGGAGAGATTAAAACAGTAGAATCCGAGCTGCCAAGTGACTTTAAAAAAGTAATAAAAACATATCTTGCCCCCACACCCACTTTTCAATAATTTTATTTGGTATTTATCTTTTTAAAACACAAAATTAAAAAGTAGGTGTGGGGGCTTGCTCTAAATAGCTATATATGATAAAGTAAAGCCCATGGAAATAACGAAAAAACAATTTACACCAGTAGAGCAAAAGTCCCGAAAAGACCTTGATTTTAAGGCTGGAGATACAGTTCGCGTATGGAACAAAATTTTAGAAAAAGGGAAGGTTCGTCTTCAGGCTTTTGAAGGATTGGTTTTATCTCGCAAACACGGAAAAGAGTCAGGAGCTACTTTTACTATACGTAAAGTTTCTCTAGGGGTAGGAATTGAAAGAATTTTTCCACTTTACTCACCAAACATAGATAAAATTGAAGTATTAAGAAAGTCAAAAACACGCCGAAACAAGCTTTATTATATTCGAACAAAAGCAGTTAAAGAAGTGAAGAAGAGACTAAAGAGTGTAACGATTTCAAGAGATGAAGCTCCGGAAGAAGTAAAAATAGTAGAATAAAACACTTAAAAATCACAGGAAATCCTGTGATTTTTAATAAGATTAATTGGTAGACGCTATTACCTTGAGGTGATATAATGTGGTTATGGGGAAGAGGGGGCCAAAACCTAAAAAAATTATAGATGAAAAATGGACAGCAAATCTAGCTTATGCTATTGGGTTGCTTGCTACAGATGGGTGTTTATTAAAAGATGGTTTACTCATCGATTTAACATCCAATGACAGGGAGCAATTAAGTAATTTTTCTAAATGTGTTGGAGTTGATTTTAATATAGGAAATAAATTGAATGGCAAAGGAGACAAGAATTTAAGAATTCAGTTTAAAAACAGAATATTTTATGATTTTCTTTTATCTATTGGGTTAACTCCTAGAAAATCATTAACAATGGGGGAGTTGGCAATTCCTGATACATACTTTTTTGATTTTTTGAGAGGCTGTTTTGATGGGGATGGCTGCTTTTATTCATACTGGGATAAAAGATGGTGTTCTAGTCATATGTTTTATTTAGAGTTTACTTCTGCAAGTCTTAATCATGTGAAATGGCTTCAAAAGAGAATAAAAGTATTTACAGGTGTTGGTGGGCATATTTCTAGAAGGAAAAAGAAGACATTTTTTCAACTCAAATACGCAAAAAAAGAAGCTCTAGTAATTATTAAAAAAATGTATTACAATCCAAGTGTTGTTTGTTTATCCAGGAAAAAACTTAAAATAGATAAAGCTTTAAAAGTAGAGGAAAAACAACAAAAAAAGTATTTACAATAATATGTATGCGCAGGTGGAGAAACGGTAGACTCGCTACCTTGAGGTGGTAGTGCTCGCAAGGGCGTGGAGGTTCAAATCCTCTCCTGCGCACAACTTTCAAAAACCGACTTTTGTCGGTTTTTGTTATATAATACACATATGATTATTTTTATTGGACAGATATTTTTTTGGTTGGCTTTTTTTATATTACTTTTTGTTTTAGGTATTATGATTTTATGGGTATGGAGCAATATCTGGGCGAAGGTTCCATTTGTTGGCGTACCACTACATATCTTAAAGGATATCGAGAGAGAGCTTTTGTTAAAAGAGGGTAGTGTAGTTTATGATCTTGGTTGTGGGGATGGACGCGTGCTTTTCTTTTTAGCAAAGAATAATCCAAAAATTAAATATATAGGAATAGAGAATAGTCCTTTTCCTTTTGTTTTAGCAAAGTTTTTGAGCTGGTGGAACAAAAAATTTCATAATATCGATGTCGAAGTAATAAAGGAAGATTTTTTCAAAGTCGACTTATCAAAAGCAACACATATTTTCACCTATCTTTATCCCAATATTATGGATGACCTTCTTTCTAAATTCGATAAAGAACTTAAAAGAGGCACCCGTTTGGTCTCTGTTTCCTTTCACTTCACTACAAAAAGAGAAACAAAAGAGCTAGATCTTAAAAGAGGTAAATATCAACTTGCAAAAAAGATTTATGTATATGATTTTTAAATAAAAAAGTAATAATTTATTGAATTTTAATTTACTTAAATTACTCTAGGAGGTATAATGCTAGCATATGATCACTAGTGGTTTAACTGAATATATAAAAGCAGAATTAAATGAAAATGTTTCAAAAGATTTAATTATTTCTTCTTTATTGGAGGCAGGGTGGATAAAAGAAGATATAGATGAAGGATTTTCTGATATTGAAAATAATAAATTAAATCCCAAAATTGAAAAAGTAGATCAATATCGTGAATTGCCAGACGAGGGGGATCCCATGGAATTAAAGGTAAAGCTTGAAACAGAGTCCGAAAAAGAGGCAGAAGGCAGGTATAAACTTATAGCCGATAATCAGCTAAAAACTGCACCAGTAGTAGTAGTGAAACCGCTAAGAAGCAGTAATGTTTATAACAACAATGTATCACACATTGCTTCTTCAGAGACCCCTATCGAATATAACCCCAGAGAAGAAGTATCTGAAATTGATAAGATAATTTTAGATACAGAAAAAAATATTCCCATTATGGAAATACCAGAGGCTGTTATTCCTATCACTGAAGTTCCAATAGCAAGTATCCCGACAGACAAAAAACCTGAAATAATTGCACCTACAATTGAGGTACCAGTAGCAATTAAAACTGAAACAGTCGCTACTATTCCAGTATTTTCAGCTCCAATTAATATTGAGAATATAAAAACAGAGATAAAGCCTAAAGAAAATATAGAAATATCCAAAGAAGTATTGCCTTCTAAAATATGGATTCCAACCACAATAAAACCAATAGAAAGTAATGTCATTTTAAATGCAGAAAAAAAGATTAAAGAGGGGAGTGATTTAGGAATACACAGGGTAGAAATTTCAAATTCAAAAGAGGAAACTATATTACCTAAAATAAATTTAATAAAAATAGAATCAAAAGAAAATCAAGGGAAAGGGGCATCACACATAGAGCCTTTGCTAATGAATGAACAAATTATTAAATCAGAGATTAATCCCATAGCAAAAATTGAAACACCATTCATTCCAAAAGAACCTACAAAGGTGGCATCAATAAATAATTCTTTTGATATATTACCACCAAAGAAGAAGGAAGTGATAAAAGAGTTTGTTCCCATAAGCAATATAGCCCCCTCTATTCAAAATTTAGGACTCACTAAGATTACAGAAGCTCCAATGAGAAGCGCTATGATTTCTTCATACAGACAAGACATGATTTCATCTGTTGTGCAAGAAGACAATAATATAATAAAAACCAAGAAAAAAAATTTACCCTTAAAACTAGGTATATTAATAGTAGTACTTATTTTGATTGGTGGAATGCTTTTTGCTTTTGTAGAGGGTTACATTAAAATTCCCGGATCAAAATTCAGTTTTTTTGTTGTACAAAAGGACCCTAAGGTTGTTTTACTAAATGCACCATCAACAATCTCAAAATTAAAATCTTACAAAACAGAAACAAATATAAATATTTCCTCTCCATCCTTATCAAATATATCAATTGGTCTTTCTAGTGGAGATGTAGTTAATTCAAAAGACAAGGAAACTATGTCTATCGATGTAAAGGGTGCCACAACCAATACAGACCAAGATGAAATTACAGATAATATCTATAATATAAAAAGTACTCTTCTAAAAAATGACATAAAAACAAATATTAAAAAGCATGGATCAAGTATATACATAACAATACCGGATTTGAGTCAAATATTGGTAGAAAATACACCAGAACCTACTACACTGTCTCTAAATAGAGACCAAGTCGGTTTAGTTATTAATGAGCTATTACCAGACATGCAAGCACTCATTAAAAAATTGGATGTTTATAATATAGTATCCAGCGAGACACCACCATATGTAACAAATGAACTGTCTTTTATTTTTAAAGATTTTATAAATACATTTGAATTTGTAAATAAAGGAGAAGAGAGTATACACGGGGTAGATACATACCACTATGAGGTAACTATTACAAGGGCAAATACTAAAAAATTATTAAGTTCACTTTCAAGTCTTTTTATGACGCAATTGAATGATGAAGAAAAGAAAGTATTAGAGGAGGCTATTGGAGCTTCAAGCATAGATTCATTTGAGGTCTGGATTGGTAAAAGTGATGACAATTTGTACCAAATTAAATTTTCAGCGAGTGCCCCATTGTCTAAAATATTAAGATTAAACGATAGTGGTATAGCGGGGAATGAAGTGAAACTAGGATGGACAACAACTTACTATGATTTAGATATTGAAAATAAAATAAACTCGCCAACCGCAGAAGTAAATGCAGAAAATTTTATAAAAAATATACAAAATATTAAAATCAAAAATATAATATCATCACTTAAACCACAATCAACGCTATTTAAAAATGCAGTAGGGTCATACGGAAAGAAGATAAACACAGGAGGCAGCTGTACCACACCAGTGTCAGGCTCTATGTTTTCTCCACTTGGTCAGACAAAGGGTGCTGATACTGCCATAGGATCTATCTCTACTATTATGAAAAGTGTTCTATCTATTACAAAAGGGGAGGGCTATTGTTACTCCACGCCAAATGCTTGGGCTTTAATTGTGCCTCTTTCTACAACACCTATCTCATATTATTGTGCAGATAGTGAAGGCAATAAAACAACAATCCTTTCTCCTGTCACTGAGACAAGCTGTATCCCCAAATAAAAAATGCCTCTCAGCTTGAATACCTACTGGGACCGCGAGTACGCTTTTTGATTCTTACAGAATCTGTACACCTTTCACGAATTGTGGAATTAACATTCCAAAATCTAAGCTCAAGGTTTTCAAATCACCAGACGCAAGCCAAGCAGTTGGCTTGCTTAGGCACCCCATATTAAAAAGACCCGCCAACGCGGTCTTTTTAATATGGGGTGCCTACTGGGATTTGAACCCAGACTGAGAGTTCCACAAACTCTAGTGCTAACCATTACACTATAGGCACCATATCAATAACTACCCATTTATACCAGAAAATGGCTAAAAAATCTAGTTATTGAGAAATAATTAGTCTAAACATCTTTGATGCTAACTATGTTATAATCTAAGTATGAACTCTTCAC
>CAINWY010000087.1 GCA_903854645.1 uncultured bacterium
AATTTCTAATAATTTGTATACTCTTTCTGAATTAAAAAACTTTGACATCAATCACAATAAGCTGGTATGTTTAGGTGAAGAATTAGGAAATTTAAAAAAATTGTCAAAACTAAATGTAGGGTTTAATTATATAAAAGAAATCCCTGAATCTATTGGATTATTAGATGAATTAGATGAATTACATCTTACTTTAAATCCTATTAAGGTAATACCTGATTCTATATCCAATTTGATTAGTTTAAAAAAAATAAACCTTGATTGTATTTATTCGCTCAAATTAATTTCAGAAAATATTTTGAAGTTAAAGAGTTTAACATTCCTGTCAATGTGCAAATGCAATATATATGAACTACCAAGCGAAATTAGCCAATTAAAAAATTTAGAAAGGTTAATACTAAATGACAACCGAATTTCAATTATTCCTGATGTTATAGCAACGCTAAATGAGTTGAGATCTTTATACTTAGCAAATAACAAAGTTAAGTCTATCGCAGGAAGTGTTTTAGGACTTCCGAAATTAGAGCAACTTGATTTGCAAAATAATCAGTTAGAAAATATTTCTGAAATTTCTTCTGAATTTACTGAATGTGGATTAATAAAACTTGATTTGCATAATAATAAACTAGAAGATTTACCTATTGGGTTTGATAAATTAACTAATCTACAACATCTTAATCTTAGTTCTAATAAATTTAAAGCATTCCCTCAAATAATATGTAAATTAATTAAAATAGAAACTCTTTACCTAAGAAAGAATAAAATTAAAGAGTTGCCAAATGAAATCGGAGATTTACAAAATTTAGTTATTCTCGAATTTTGGGAAAACAATTTAGTTGAACTTCCTACAACAATTGGGCTACTTAAATCGCTTAAAGTATTGGCTTTACCTGATAATAAAATAAAAAGCCTACCCAAAGAGATAGGAAACTTAGTAAACATTAGAAATGTCGGATTGAGTGGTAACGAATTAAATGAAATCCCTGTTGATTTTGCGAATTTAACAAGATTAGAAAAATTAAACATTGACGGTAATCCTTTTGACAAAATGCCTCAAATAAAAAGTTTAGGCATTAATGACTTAATGACTTTATTAAACAAACTTAGAAGTGGAGGTTTTGAACATTACAATATTAACTTAGATAAAGAACTAAGGCAACCATTTATTCAATTTTTATCGCTTTTCAAGGAATACGTTAGAAAAACTAAAAATAAAAATATTTATTTTGAGGTATCAGAAACAAAAATAGGTGTATTATTAGAATTTAGAGAAGAAAATAATATCAGCATTAATGCCACAAAAGAATATTTTATAGAATATGGAGAATTTATTCGTGATAATACGGAAAATTACATAATTAATATTGAAAACATATCAGAACCAAATATTTATGAAATAGAAACACTGATGGCTAAGGTTAAAGCATTAAAAGATTATGCTAACACTACATACAAAATATCAAAATGGGGAAAAGATTCATTTGGAATGAACAATGTTGTAACTATTTCAAATGAAAATAAATTACTCGAATTCAAAGTTGATATACTTGAAAGAGAACTTCTTATCCATAGAGAAGAAAAAAATAACTTATTTCAATTGTTACGAGATTCTATCGTTATTAAATCGAATAAAATAAATGAAATGAAAGTAAAGAATAAGAATAAAATATTGTTTCTAACATCAAATCCATCTGATACATCAAGGTTGCGAATTGACAAAGAAGCAAGAGATATTGAAGAGGGGTTAAGACGTGCTAACCAAAGGGATAGTTTTGATTTTGAAGTTAGGTTAGCGACAAGACCGAGAGATTTGTCCAGAGCCATTTTAGATATTAATCCACAAATTTTGCATTTTTCAGGTCACGGGGAAACAGAAGGAATTGTTCTTGAAGATGAAGATGGAACTTCAAAAATAGTAACGACAGAAGCAATCAGTGGATTGTTCAATTTATTCAGCGACACAATTCATTGCGTAATTTTGAACTCATGTTACTCTATAAGCCAAGCCCAAGAAATTTCAAAATATATTCTCTTCGTGATAGGAATGAGTAAAGCAATTCCAGATTCTACTGCAATAACATTTGCTACAAGTTTTTATGATGCGATTGGAGCGGGCAGAGATATTGAGTTTGCATTTAATTTCGGTGTGTCAAATATCATTTTAGAAGGACTGAAAGGGAATGAAATACCAGTATTGATAAGAAAAAACAACCAAGACCCAATTAGTATATAAAATTTAAAAAGAATATGTTATGTGAAATACACATTAAACTTTATTGACACTTTTTTTGGACAATTCGGTTGAGACAATTTGCAAATTGACACGGAATTCGTTTACAAACAGTGATTTTGTTTGACAGAGAAAATAAAGAATTGAAAACCGAACCGGCAACAAAGTGTAGCGGGCAATAAGGGTTTCCGTGGTATTCGAGCATCCTGCCCCGCATAATCTTCGGTGTAGCTCGACAGTGACTAAGCCCGCAATCCCTTACTGCCGCTACACTCAAACGTTATGCCTCATTATAAGACAACCAACTAAAATCAAAATCAAGTGCAGAAATTAAAAATATTCATTTCGTCCACATTTAGAGACTTAAAGGAAGAGAGACAGATAGCAGAACTAGAAATTAACAAGATGAATCGAACACTTGTTAATCAAGATATTTTTTTAGAATTAATTCTTTGGGAAGAAACTGAAGTTAAATTTGGAAGTGACATTAAGGATTCTTTATCCAACTTAGTTAAGGAATGTGATATTTTCATTCTCATACTTAGCACGAGATATAGCAATTATACGAGAGAAGAATTCAGGCATGCAATAGAAAGGCAAGGCAACAAAAACAAGCCTCAGATTATGGTGATGATTAAAGACGCACCTATTGAGCTTTCAGGAATTGACATAGATGCATTAAAAAAACTTTCTGAGTTCAAAAAAGAAATTATCAATCAGCGGCTTGTAAGCTACTTTGACAACTTAGACTCGTTTAGAATTTATTTAAGAAGAGGTATTCTTGATATTATTAACGATCAACAAAATGCTGGTAAAGGCAAAAAGACAGACCTTAGCCATATCAGAGTTTTTATTTCCTATAACCACAAGGACTCATTAGCAGCTCATAATATTAAAAGCCATCTCTCTGAATTAGGGGTAAGAGTTATCATTGATTCTGAATCATTGTCCTCAGGTATGGATATAGAATCGTTTATCAAAGAAAGTATATTAAATTCCGATCTAACTCTATCCATAGTTTCACGAAACAGCCTATTATCATCTTGGGTTTCATTGGAGACAATTGAGTCATTCAATAAGGAGACAAGTTCTCGAATAAAATTTCTTCCTGTCGTTTTGGACAATTCATTTTTTGAAAGAAAATTCACTGGTGATGCAATAGAAATAGTTGACAACGAATTACATGAAATAGTCGAAATATTGAAAGTACGCTTTGAGAAAAAAACTGGGTTTGCAGATTTATATGGAGAATTCAAAAGATATTTAGCACTTAGAAACAATATAGACGAAATTGTTAGACGATTAAGGGAATCCCTTTCAGTTGATGTAAGTCAACAAAAATTTGAAACTGGTTTTCAAAAAGTGGTAGATTACTTAATGACGATTAGAAACAGTAACCAAAATAACGAGGCATAACAGCACCTACAAGAAATTGGCGGTTCAGCGGTTAAATGAAGTTTTGTGCTTCGTATCAAGTTCGGTGCAAGCAGACAGTTTAGTGCTTCGAAATCGCCAACTTCTTGTAACTGCAAAACGTTATGTGGCATTTAATAAAACAGCTATTAGACAAATCCCTTCTAATGTAACTAAATGAAGTATTTAATAGGTTTTTAATTCATAATCTCAATAATAATGGCAAAGATTATATTATTTTTAGCTTCATCCTCTGAATTAAAAGACGATAGAGAACAATTTGAAATTTTTATAAATCGAAAGAATATTGAATGGAATAAAAATGATGTATTTGTCGAATTAAATATTTGGGAGGATTTTATTGACGCCATATCACAGTCTCGATTACAAAATGAATACAATATGGCAATAAAAGAATGTGATATTTTCATTATGCTGTTTTTTACGAAAGTAGGAAAATTCACAGAAGAAGAATTTTCAATTGCTTTAAAGCAGTTTAAAGAAACAAATAAACCGTTAATTTTTACATATCAAAAATTTGGAACAATCAATATGTCTGAAATTAATGATGGTATCATTAGCGTTTTTCAATTTAAAAAACGTCTTGAGAATCTCGGTCATTTTTGTTCATCTTATAAAAGTATTGATGATTTAAAATTACAAGTAACAACCCAAATAACAAAATTGTTACCAAGTATTTTCATAAAAGAACCTGAAGATATAAAAACTCAAAAGGAATATCCACGTGAGCTTACTCCAATTCCAAAAATTGAGATTTGTGATATAGTTGGCAGAGAAAAAGAATTACTAGAACTGCATGATAAACTTTTTAACCACAAGAAGATTGTAGTCATAAATGGGATGGGGGGTATTGGCAAGACAATGCTTGTACAAGCTTACTTAAGCGAGTATTATGATAGCTATAAACATTTTGTTTGGGTTTCACAGACAGGTGACCATGCAGCAAGAGCATTCCTCGAAAATAAAGATTTATTAGATAATTTACAAATCGACCTGTTAAAAATTGAAGAAAAAGACCGTTTAAGAACTGTACTAAATAAACAACGAAGTATTGAAGCCAAACCTAATTTACTCATTATTGACAATGCAGATAAAACAATATGTGATTTTTATCAATTATTACCAGGGTATCCTAATTGGCATGTTTTAATTACATCACGTGAAAAACTTGAACAATTTGAAATATTGGAACTTAATTTCCTTAATCACAATCAGGCTACAATGCTGTTTAAGAAACATTGTTCTCGTATTGATGATGATTGCCAAATTTCACATTTACTTAAAACGGTTGAGTACCACACTCTTACTATTGAAATTTTAGCCAAAACTGCTCAATTACAACGCACCCCTTTTGATAAATTGGCAAAGGCGATTAAAGAAGACTTGAAAGCACATATCACTATTCAAGGAGGCCTTTCTAAAGTTGGGAATATTACATCTTACTTAAAATCAATTTTTAATTTCAGCCCGCTTTCTAAGCAACAGCAATGGTTAATGAAACAATTTTGCTTTTTACCACCTGATTTTCATTCCTATGATTTATTGTTCGATGTTTTACAAATAGATACATTGTCATGGGCTGAAGATTTTTCTGAAGCTTTAGAAGACCTTTGTGCAAAGGGTTGGTTGCTAAAAAATGCTGATACAGATAGTTTTAAGATGCACCGATTAATTGCTGAAGTAACTATAGATAAATTAAAACCACAATATGATGAAATAAAAATATTAATACAAAAAGTTGCTGAGTGCATATTTTTTGAAGAGGATGTTGATGATTTTTTACCAAGGATTAAATGGATACCTTATGGAAATACAATTTTAGAACTTGTTCAATCAAATGAAGAATTTAAATTAAATGTTACAGAACCTGAAGTTTGCTCATTGCAAAAAAATTTGGGTTGGATCTATAGAGAATTAACAGAGTATCCAAAGGCAGAGATATTATTAGATAACGCTTTAACTTCGGCAATTGAAAAGATGGGATTAAAAAATGTTTTTGTTACAGACTGTCAAAGCAAATTAGGTGATATTTTAAATTGCTCTGGGAAATATGATAGAGCATATGAATTATTAGAACAAGCTGTCAATACAGATATAGAAATACTTGATGAAAATAACCCACTTGTGGCTTTGCACAGAAATAATCTAGCATTAGTGTATAATTCCATGAGCAGAAATGAAGAAGCTCGTAATATATTAGAGCAAGCTTTACAATCAGATTTAGATAATTTCGGAGAAAAACACTCAATTGTGGCTATCCGTAGACATAATCTTGGTAATATACTAAATGATTTAGGCGAATATGAGAAGGCTCAAGAAGTATATGAAAAAGCACTCCAATCATTATTAATTATTCGTGGAGAAAAACATCCAAGCGTAGCAAATACTCAACTTCTTTCCTCATATGTATATTTCAACCAAGGAAACATACAAAAAGCCGAAGAGTTATGTCAGTCCGCATACAATATCGATTTAAATATTTTTGGACCAGAGCATTCCAGAACTAAACAAAGTAAAAATGGGTTAGCTGATGCTATACGCCGGAAAGCTCTTGCACAATACCAAGAAGGAAAATTTGATGATGCTATTGCATCACTGGATCAAGTAGTTGAGTTAAACTATGAAATACCAAGTGCTATGTGCCATTTAGCACGTATTTATTTTACTTTAGGGCGTATATCAGAAGCTAAAGAATGTATAATACAAGCTTATGAACAACGGAGAGATGCACAACAATATGTATTAGTCCGTATTCTATATTTGAAACTAATTATTGCTATGATAGATGATAATAATATCAAACCAGAATTGACACAATTAAAACACGAACTTGTAAAGGACAATGCTTCTACGACTTGGATAATTCAACCTATGCTTGAAAAAGTTCAATTTAAAATTAGTACTTCCCATTTCGCTCTCTTAAAAGCACTTTCAGCAGCAATTGATACATCTGTAGATATTATTAAATTAGATGATATTGAAGAGTGGAAAAATATAGAGAAGGTTGATTAGGATAAAAATAGGTTCTCAGAATTCATGCATCTATAGTTAGTGCTTGAACGAAAAGATGCTATGATATTACATAATAATGCGTTATATTGGTATTTGAGGGTCGAAAATATTTGAAAATCTTAGACAGTCCTTGATCAAAAGCGTAATAACACCTCATTATAGGCATTTGTGACGGAGA
>CAINWY010000088.1 GCA_903854645.1 uncultured bacterium
CAAATAAATATTTATTTATTTGCTCATTCTCCTTTCTTGTTGTTATAATAACACTATGATCACATTTCATAAATACCATGGTGCCGGCAATGACTTTATAATGATAAACAACCTAGATAAGAGCATTTTTCTAACGCCCGAGGATGTCAGTCTATATTGTGATAGAAATTTTGGTATTGGTTCTGATGGTATTATTCTACTCGAGCCTTCCTCTGTCGCTGATTGCTTTATGAATTATTACAATTCTGATGGCTCTATAGCACAAATGTGTGGCAATGGTGCACGTTGTACTGCTAAATTTTACATAGAACAAACGCAACAGAGTAAGGTCTTGCCTTACTCTGTAAAAGAGATAAATTTGGAAACTCGTGCAGGGGTAAAGAATATAAAAATTAATGATGATGATAATACGTATTCTGTAGATATGGGAAAACCTATCTTTGAAAGCCCTGATTTCCCTTCCGAAACTTTAAAACTTGAAGGATGTGATTTTAATTGTGTGTCTATGGGTAATCCTCATGCTGTTGCTCAAGTAGAAGATTTAGAGAAAATAGATTTGAAAAATATTGGCCCCAAAATAGAGAATAATGAAAACTTTCCAAATAAAATAAATGTAGAGTTTGTGAATAAAATAATGCCTGATTATTACAAAGTTAAAGTCTGGGAACGTGGCTGCGGGGCAACTCTCGCTTGTGGTACTGGTGCTTGTGCTGTATATTCTATAATCCAAAATAATTACCCCACAGGCAAGGCCTGTGGGGTAGAAGAAATAACACTGGAATTCCCTGGTGGGAAGCTATACTTATCTAAAAATGAACAAGACCACGTAATTCTACGTGGCGGAGCTCACTTTGTATTTAAGGGAGAAATATAAAAATATTTTAAAAACTGTATCAGATGGTATTTTAAATATTAACGACTTATTGCATTTGGATAAGGAGAACATCCTGCGTATACTCTGGACCAGCCAATTCCAACCACCGGATATTTACCCATCGTTTTACATATAGATTCTGGAATAGGAGCTTTATATAAAACATATAAACCACCATTGTCAGGGCATACATCACCAAAACATACACGTTCAGTTTTATATGGACTTATTATTAAATACGTAGTAATTATTGCTAGAATTCCAATTACTAGAATCAATATTTTTTTCATAAATTTATTTAATACTTTGTCCGGTTTTGATGACGTGGTCTACGAGTGTGTATGTATACCCCATTTCGTTGTCATACCATCCCATAACTTTTACAAGATTGCCTCCTACTACACGAGTAAGCTCAAGGTCGGCTATACAAGCATGGCTTTCTCCGAGTATATCTGAGGATACTAGGTTGTCTTCTGTAATTGTAAAGAGTTTGTGCCAACGAGGGTCAAGTGCAGCTTTTTTCATTATCTCATTCACCTCTTCTTTTGTAGTATCCCTTTTAGCTATGAATGTTATATCTACAATTGAGCCTGCAGGAACAGGAACACGAATGGATATACCATCGAATAGGCCTTTGAGTACTGGGAATGCTTCTGTGACAGCAATAGCAGCACCTGTGGATGAAGGAATGATGTTCTGGGCAGCTGCACGACCTTCACGTAGGTCTTTCTTGCTTGGGCCATCCACGAGAGCCTGTGTAGCTGTATATCCATGAACAGTGTTTAAGATAGCTTTTTCTATACCGATAGATTCATGCATTATAGCAATAAGTGGAGAGGCTGCATTTGTAGTACAAGAAGCATTTGAGGTAATATCACATGTGCCAAATTTTTCTTCATTAATTCCAAGAAGAATTGTTTCTCCTGGCGTTGTACTTTCGGCTCCTTTAGATGGTGCACTTATGACTACTTTCTTTGCGCCTTGATCAAGGTGGAATTTTGCTTTATCAAATGAAGTAAAGAGTCCTGTGGACTCCACTACTACATCTATATTTAAATCTTTCCAAGGTAGCTTTGTAGTATCTTTTTCTGAAAGATATTTGATTGTTCTACCATCTATAACTAAATCTGACCCTTCCGCTTCTACTTTGTGATCCCAGTTTCTGTAAACTGTATCGTGGCGGAGCAGATATGAAAGACTTGCGATTGAGCCCAAGTCATTAATAGCTACTATCTCAACCTCTGGATTATCCCAAGTGATTTTCAAAAATGCTCTTCCAATTCTACCAAAACCATTTATTGCAACACGAATTTTTTTCATATGTTTTTATTAATTATGCTAATAATTCTTTTAATAACTTTTGAACTAAACTTGGATTTGCACTACCCTTACTTTCCTTCATTACTTGACCTACTAGGGACATTATAGCATTCTCTTTGCCACCTTTGTATGTTTCAACAACGGCTGGATTTGCATCAATGACCTTTTGGACGATTTCCTTGAGAGCTCCCTCATCATGGTTCTGAATTAAGCCTTTATCATTTGCTATTTTTATAGGAGATTCATCATTTAATACAATTAACGCTAGAATATCTTTTGCGCCTCGAGAAGAAATATCATCCTTCATGACCATTTCAATAAGTTCTACAAAATTATTTGCAATAGGTAATTTGGCTTCAGTATTAACCTTTTTAATTCCTAAATAGTCAGAAGTTATATAGTTAGAAGCGGTCTTTACTTTGTCTTTATCTTTCAAAGTATTGGCAACTTTTTCAAACCAGCCTCCTAGCTCCTGGTCTATTATATAGCTTTCTATATCTTCATCTTTAATACCATAATCATTTCTATATCTGTGTCTTTTGGCTTCTGGTAGTTCTGGAAGTCCTTCTCTCATTTTTTCTATGTTAAAAATTTTGGATAAGAAAAGTTTTGGTAGATCTGGATCTGGAAAATATCTATAGTCATTTGCATTTTCTTTTTTGCGCTGAGAAAAAGTGGATTGTTTGTTCTCATCCCAGCCACGTGTTTCTTGAACTATTTCACTACCCTTATCATCATCAAGTAAAGCAGACATTCTTTTTATCTCGTATTCGGCTGCTCGCTCCATAGCTTTAAAAGAGTTAATATTTTTAACTTCTACTTTTGTGCCGAAAACCTTTGGATCTTCTGAGATTGAGATATTTAATTCGACACGCATTTGCCCCTTTTCCATATTGGCTTCTGATACTCCCAAATAACGTAGAACTGCCTGAAGTTCACGTCCAAAATCTCCAGCTTGTTTTGAGGAATGAATTACAGGCTCTGTAACAAGCTCCATCAGAGGTACCCCTGCACGATTAAAATCTACCAGAGAATAATCACCCCTATCATGCTTACTAGTTGCAGTATCTTCTTCTAAGTGCACACGGGTAATCTCTACTCCTCGAAGTATACCACCAGAAACTATTGGGTATTTATATTGAGATATTTGATAGGCTTTTGGTATATCTGGGTAAAAATAATTTTTACGATCAAACTCTGTAAAGTCGGCAATAGTAGATCCAAGAGCAAGACCAACTTTTATCACACTCTCTACTGCTTTTTTGTTTATTACTGGTAGAGTTCCAGGGTGAGCCATGCAAACAGGACAAATATTCACATTTGGTAGTTCTTCGTCTGGATCATTAATACAGCCACAAAACATCTTTGAATTTGTATTTAATTCTGCGTGAATTTCTAGCCCTATGGTAGTATAATATTGTTTGGACATATATGGAGTATAGCAAAATTTGTAAAAATTTGAAAATTATGTAATTATATTAGTTGTAAGAGTGTTGCCCGAGTGGCGGAATTGGTATACGCGCACGACTTAAAATCGTGTCTCGTAAGGGATGTGGGTTCGACCCCCACCTCGGGCACAATAAAGAAAACGACGAAAGTCGCTTTTTTTATTGTGCCCGAGAGCAAGCAAACTTCTTTGCTTGCGTGTGGGGCGTCGAAGACCTTTTCCATATGAGTTTACGAATGGATAAGGTATACTGAATCTGTAAGATTCGACAAATGTAATCATGTCCCCACCTCGGGCACAATAGAAAATAAAGCAATGGGAATTGCTTTATTTTTTTTGTGCTGGAGTCGAAAGACTTTTCTATGTTTTGTTTACAAAACTTGAAAAGTACCAGCGACTGTAGGGCGAGACCCCACCTCTAATTTTTATATAAGATTCGACAAATGTAATAATGTCCCCACCTCGGGCACAAAAAAACCACGCCGAAACGTGGTTCTAAATTACGGAAAACTATTAACATCAAATAAACTTTACTTAGAGATAGATATTCCTGAGTGATTGTAGCCAATTACATTATAGATTATAAAATGTTTATTAGTTTCTTTCAGGCAGACATAACGCGGACTTGCGCTAAAGGCAAAGGGTAAAATATCCCGCTCGGTTTTAATTAAAACTGAAAAATTTCGATTTATTGGATCAAAAACAAAATCAGCAAGAATTTTCTGTTCATCATTTGGCTGGTCTATATATACGACCTCGTTCCCAATATAATCACTTTTAATTTCTAATAAGCTTTCAATTATAAGATTACATCCAAACTTTTTTAAATCACCAGTTTTTAAGCGAATTTTGTTTTCAATTGATAAACCTTCTCTTGTAAAGTGACAACATTCGAATGATCCAGAATGATAAGAAAGAAAAGGACATGTTTTTTCTCCTTTACCTAGTTTGCACACTTTGACTAATTGTTCATCATCTAATTTTGTACGAATTGATTTTAACGTGTTCATCTTTGCTCGTTTTATAAGTTAAAAAATTTTATTCATAATAGCATTATATTTGTGGATTGTCAAATATATGTTTTAAAATATCACTATATTATGAAAAATTTTATTTTTTTATGGCAGTGGCTAGTATTTTGGGAAGGTATAAACTTGGATTTAAGTATGAGCTTAGGGCTGCTATGGGCTGTGTAAATATTTTACCATTACAAGCTTTACTAGGGACTGTAGCGACATTTACTCCTCCTGATGCATATACGGATATATGCAGGTGTGGGCCAGTCGATGAGCCAGTATTTCCTGAAAGTGCAACTATATCTCCTGCAACTACTTTTTGCCCTTCAGCGGTATTGATTTCCGATAAGTGGCCATAAGTGCTTGAAAGGCCGTTGTCATACTTGATGAAAACCCATTTTCCAAAAGAGGCTCCCTTGCAGGCAATGTCAGTATTACCAGTACCCATAACTGTTCCAGATGCCATTGCTTTTACAGGGCTACCTACCTTAGCCCTAAAGTCTAGACCGTAATGAAATTTACCCCACCTGGACCCATATGGAGAAGTTATAATAATACTATTAAGTGGCCAAGAAAAAGGGCTTGAACCAGCTTTTGGGATAGAATTTGGGTTAAGAATAAATTGAATTTGTGATTCATAATCCTCAATAGACTTTTCAAAAGCCACTTTTCTTTTTAATTGTTCGGCGAGCATTTTTTGATATTCAGTTTCTTTATTCTTCGTTATAATTAGCAAGCTATCTTTTTCTTTTTTGGTGGCTGCAATCTCCTTCTCTTTGGCGACTAGTGTATTCTTGAGTGTAGTTAGTACACTTTTCTCTTCTTCTTTTTTGTTTTTTGAGACTGTTAAGTCCGCTTTTTGTTTTGAAACATCATCGATATTATTTCTGATTCCCTCATTCAATTTTATCGTATCGTTATACAAACGACTGGCACTGGCTATATCATTTTGAGAAAAAATTCTCTCCAAGAATGTTAATCTATCTTGTTGGTATAAACTTTTTATTAGACTGGATAGAGACTCTTTGGACTTATTAAGAGTGTCATTTTTTGTGACAATTTGATTATCGAGAGTTTTAATCATAAGGCCAGTGATACCAATTTTCTTTTCAGTTTGAGTTCTTTCTTTTATAAGTTTGTTTCTTTGTAGAGTTAAGCTCGCGATAGCATTAGCTAAAGTATTTTTTTGATCTGAGGTAATAGCAATTTGATTTGATAAAGCTGCTATTTCTCTATTTATTTGATCAATCTGTGAGTTTGCCGAATTAATCTGATTGCGAAGTTCCCCTTCGGTTTGAGCCGAAGTGTATGAATAAAAAGCAAGCATGGATAATATAATAAAAATTGAACTGAAAATGATTTTTCTCATTACTATTTTTATTATACTCTAGATTATGAACTCAAGGAAGAAATTGCTTTATTTAAACGCTTTATTGTCTCATTTTTACCTAAAATATCAGCGATAATAAATGGATCAGGTGACTTTTCGAGACCGGAGAGAGCATAACGCACAGGATGTAATACTTGGCCTCTATTCTCTAGGCTATCTGCAAATTCCATCAAGAATATCTTTATATTTTGAGTAGTAAAATCAGATTCATTAGTTTTTTCGATAATTTCAAGTGTCTTAGTTAAATTAGATATAATTGTATCTTTATCAGTATTTTTATAAATCAACTTGTCATTTTGACACGCTGGTTCCTTATAAAAGAAATCAAGCTCGCCTCCTTCCACCATATTTTTTATATCTCCAAATTTGGAAATTCTTTCCGTGATGAGTGGTATAATTTTTTTATTTTGTAATTCTTTTGGAAGCCATTCAAATATATATTTCTCTAATTCACTTTCTTTTAATAGTTTAATATGCTCTTTGTTAATCCAATCAAGTTTATCTTCGTTATATCCCCCTCCACTAATTTGAATTTGTGATATCTCGAATAATTCAATAAATTCCTCAGGAGTTAAAATTTCTTTTTCTATTCCAGGATTCCAGCCAATAAATGCTAGAAAATTCATCATAGCATTTGGTAGATATCCTTCTTTTTTGTATTCGAGGAAATCTTTTGCACCATCTCTTTTGCCAAGTTTTTTCTTACCGTCAGTCCCCATAATTGGTGGAAGTGTTGCATATTCTGGTCTTTTTATACCTAATGCTTCATAAACAGATAAAAATTTTGGTGTTGAAGAAATGAATTCATCTCCACGCATAACATGGGTTACTCCCATTTCAAAATCATCTATTATATGAGCAAAGTTATAAGTTGGATAGCCATCACTTTTAATTAAAATAAAATCATCAAGTGCTTCTTGGCCCGCGGACAATTTACCACGAACTAGATCATTCCATTCATAACTTTTTATATCTTTTACCTTAAAACGAAGTGATTGTGTTCCATCCCATACAGGAGTAATTTCTTTTCTATGATCACGATACAGGAATGGTCTTTTTTCTTCTATTGCTTTTTGTCTATAAATCTCAACTTCCTCTTCTGTATATGGGTCTGCATATGCATAACCTTTTTCTATTAAAATATTTGCATATTTTATATATGACTCGAGTCTCTCTGATTGCTTATATGGTGCATTTGGTCCACCTATATCTGGGCCTTCATTCCAATCAATACCTATCCATTTTAGGGACTCTATTATGTGTTCGATTGACCCTTCCACTTCGCGAGCCTTATCTGTATCTTCAATCCTTAATATGAAAGTGCCATTATGTTTTTTTGCATAAGCCCATGCATATAAAGCAGTACGTATACCTCCAATATGTAAAAAACCAGTCGGTGACGGAGCAAAACGAGTTACAATTTTTTGTTCATTGTTCATAATATTATTTTTCGTTATGAGTTTCAGCTATTCGTATAGCCTCTGTTGCAATTTTAAGTGCGGCATCAGGTGAAGCAAAATTTAATGCACTTTGTTTCATTAGGGTCAATTTCTCTTTATTATTAAGTAATTTATCTATTTCCGAAATTAAAACGTGTGGCGTTAAATTGCTTTCATCAATAACTTCACATGCCCCAGTTCTAGCATAATTATATGCATTTTTTCTCTGATGATCACCATTTGAATTAGTTATGGGGATTATTATAGATGGTAGTCCCCAAGAAGCAATTTCAAAAAGTGCAGATCCAGCCCTTGAAATAACCAATGAAGCAGCACCAGCAGCCATTCTAGTTGTTAGATTATTCAAATATGGTAAAGCTATATAACGCACAAGATTAGTATTATTTTCCATAACCAGCTTAGATCTACCTACAACATCAGTAATATTATTTATTCCTGTCTGATGAATAATTTGGTATTTTGTTAATAAATCAGGCATTGTTTCAATAATGATATTATTTAATATTTCAGCACCCTGTGAACCACCTAAGACTAAAATGATAGGTAGATCTGAAGTAAGCTTGAAAAATTCATGAGACCCTTGACTATCCCCATGAAGTATATTTTTTCTTATAGGTTGGCCCGTTAGAGCTGTTTTTTCTTTGGGTAAATATTCAATTGCTTCCGGCCAAGAGATCGCCACCTTCTCTGCAAATTTTGCAGTCCAAATGTTTAATCGGCCCGGATATGAATCTGATTCATGAACAATTACTGGAATACGTAGGAGTTTTGCAGCAAATACAGCTGGAAAAGCAGCATAGCCACCCTTGGATATGACTACATCTGGATAAATAAAAAACATAGATAGTAGACCAAAGAACATACCAGTCGCAGTGGAAAACATGTCAAAAAAATTTTTTATGGAGAAATATGTGCGCATCTTTCCCGCTGGTATTTGCACATAGGTGATACTATTTTCGAAAAGCATACGTTTGTCGTAGGGTGAATCAGACATATAATAAAGCTTTAGATCAACTATTTTATTCTGATCAGCAATTTCAACTAATTTTTCCGCAATTGCTATAAGAGGATAAAAATGCCCTCCTGTGCCACCTCCGGTTAGTAATATTTTCATACTGATTGATTATAACGTATTTGTAAATAAAATTCTAGTAAATAAAAAACCCCAAAAATATGGGGTTTTAAATTTAATATTTTAGAATAACTATTGAAGATATTCTCGTAGGACACAATGACAAATTTTAGAATTACGTAGGTGATCGAGAGCTTTTTCTTTGATTTCTAAAACCTCTTCCTCAGATAAATGAAGAACATCACATATTTCTCTCACAGATAAAGCATCATCATTTATACCAAAATAGTATCTGACTACTAGGAGTTCAGTTTCGTCTAGATATGATAACACTCTACGAACATCCTTTCTTAGTGATTCATTCATCAGGTGTTTTTCACCCGAAAAATCCTCTTTATTGACGATTACAGAATCTAAGTTTTCACAGCATTCAGTTTTATGCTTTCTGATTGGGACGCTCATCGATTTTAATTGAGACTGATTGTCTCGCAAAAAATTTAGAACCTTACTAAGTGTGTCTTTTTCAGACAAGGATTTAATGTCTGCGCTTGACCACTGATTTCTCCTGAAAGCCATTTTGAGTTCGTGCGCTAGGCTTACATCCAGCATTAATTTGGATTCATTTGCATTTTTTGTTCCCATTATTTTATCCTCCGATTTTATGTAACAGCGTTCATTTTTTTTGAACAGCGTTACAGGTTTATATAAAAATCATTTCATTTACATTATATGATAATTAATAGGTATTGTCAAATTTGATTAACTATTTTTCTTTGGAAATTTAGAAATATTTAAAACTATACCCATCAGACCGAGGTCTATTAGTAATGCTGTCCCACCCTGAGACATGAAGACAAGTGGTACTCCCGTCAAAGGGAAGAGACCAATTATAGAAGCTATATTCATAAATGATTGTGCTGTTATTATGGTAATAATACCAATTACAAATAGCTTCCCAAATGAGTCTGGAGCATAATGCGCAATTCGATATCCTCTCAATGCGAAAGCTACATAAAGGCAAATAATTATAACAGAGCCAATAAATCCAATTTCTTCCCCAATTACAGCAAAAATAGAATCACCTTGCGGCTCCGGTAAATAATTAAACTTTTGTATGCTTTGTCCCAATCCCCTGCCCATTATTCCACCGGAACCAACAGCTATTAAGGATTGTTGTATTTGATATGAGGAGCTACTCCCATTAGCATTAGGATTTAAAAATGTATTTATTCTTGTTTTTAAATATGGAGTTGTAAAGGCCAATATTGAAAAAGCAGCTATTGCGATTAAGAGCATTCCAAATATATGTTTCCATGGAGTTCCAGAAACAAAAAGCATTACTAGGGCCGTAGCTGTTATGAGTATTAAACTCTTTGTGTCTGGTTGGTTTATAAGGATGACAGTAATAACCCCTAAAAATAAAATTAAGGGCAGTAAGCTAAATCGAAAATCCTTCACCCTATTTTTTGCCCAGGATAGCCATGCAGCAAAATAAATTATAAAACCAATTTTTAAAAATTCCACAGGCTGTACTGATAAACCAAAAATATTTATCCATCTTCTTGATCCACCATGCTCGAATCCTAATCCAGGAACAAAAACTAAAGTTGTTACTATTATGGAAGCTATAAATATAGGAAGAGAGTAAGCCCTCCAAAATTTATATGGGATGCGTAGTCCAAAATATAATGCAATTAGCCCACCTATAAAGCCATATATTAGCTGGCTAAAAATTACAGCGTAGAATTTAGATTCATTTTTATTCAGAATTCCCAGGGAAGCAGAAATAAACATTATGACCCCTATAATAACTAGAGAAGCGAATATACCTAAAAATATTTTATCAACTTTATTTGCGCTATTCATTTATGAAATATATCTAACTAATAATTGAAACGATAACACCAATCATAGCAGTGATGATACTGACAATCCAGTATCGCATAGTTACTTTATATTTTGGCCAACCTAGAGCTTCAAAGTGGTGATGAATAGGTGCGTATAAAAAAACTTTTTTACCACCTCTAAATTTTCTTGAACCTATTTGAATTACATCAGAAAGTGATGTAATAAATAGAGGAAAAGCTATAATAGGTAATAATAAAACTGTATTAGTTAAGAAAGCGATGACAGAAAGTGTCACAGTGAGTCCAATCATACCAGTTTCTCCCATATAGAATCGTGCTGGTGGAATATTAAACCACAAGAAAGCTAGTATAGCACCCGTTATAACAGCACAAAAAGTTGATATATCTGTCTGGTTAGTAAAGTATGCAATTAATGCGTAGGCAGTAAATACAGAGGCCAGTACACCACCAGAGAGACCATCTATACCATCAATTACACTAGTAGACCATAACTATTTCATTACTAACATAAAAAATTGAATATATTAAAAACCTAGATTTATAAATCCATATAAAG
>CAINWY010000089.1 GCA_903854645.1 uncultured bacterium
TGATTATTTTTATTTTTTATAATATTCAATAAATATATAAAACTAAGTGTAAATAGCATTAATAAAATAATCGATATTATGAGTATTAAGTTGGTGTTAATTTTTTTCATTTTATTTTATGATAATAGTCATAGTAAAATTTAGGTCTACCTTTTCAAGATAATTTGAGATTGGTAAATCAGAAGAGGTAACCCTTGGATTAGTATCTATAAATGCCTTAAAATTCTTCATAGCTACCCTATCGGTCGCATTTCCATGAACTTCTATTATATATGCCTTGTCTTTTCTTTGGCTGAAAAGTATTTGGGATAAAGTAATTCCTTGTACCTTTTTTGTTAACAATATACCCAAAACATCATTGTAAACTGAAATGTTTGGCTTAACAGAAGACAGTAGTGCCAAATTCTTGTTTATACTATTAATAGTATTATTTATATCTTGACCTGAAATTTGTACATTAGTTGCATTAAACTGATCTAGCTCTGATTCTGCTATCTGTTGTTTTGATACTGTAAAATAATAAGAAGGAATTAATAGAAGTGTAAAAACTAACATAATTAAAGCAAAAAAGCTTATAAGTAAAATACTAAATCTTTTCCAATATTCGTGTGCTAAAATATTTATGTTTTCTTCGGGTAAGACATTCACAACTGGTTTATAATCATAAGAAAATTCCCCTAGTGCAAGTCCTAGGACGGTTACATAACTGAGTGACTCATCAAATGACATTTTTGGAACCGATGTTTTCATTTGTGTAATATTTACCCACACATTTGCGTTTATCACTTTTATTTTCATACTGGCCTCTAAGTAATTTGATAGACCAGTAAGATTAGAATCTCCTCCGCAAAGAATAATTCTATCAATTTCATGATTTTTCACACCGTAACTATCATGGCCTTTCCAATATTCATACTGTTTATTCAATTCGTCTCGTAGTACGGAAATGCCATTTAAAATAACAGGAAATATGTCGTCTATGTTTGATATGCCATTTAATCCATATGATCTTTTCATCTCTTCTGCTTCTTCAAAAGACAGAGAAAAGTTTTTTGCTATCATATTGGTTAGACTTACTCCCCCCATATCTAATGTTGTGGTAAAAAATACTTTACCATCATGAACAATGGAAACTCCGGTGCGAGTATCCCCAAAGTCTACAATCATGACATTGTCCTTGTCATTTGTCGAAATAACAGCTCTTGCTATGGCCTGAGCTTCTAGCTCAAACGAAACCACTGTTAGACCTGCCATATTAAAAACAGACAGATAATCTTCTATGGTTTTTTTAGCAATAGCAGAAACAAGTACATTTATACTCTTGTCTGTAGTTGAAATAATCTCATACTCAAAAATTGTATCTGTCGCATTAAGAGGAATGTGCTCCTCTATTTGAAGCAATATAATTTCCTTTATTTCTTTTTCTTTAACCTTTGGTAGAGACAGTGTAAACAAATACATTTGCTCCTCTGGTAAAGACACTCGAACAAAATTAAGGTTTTGTTTCATTCTAATTTCAGTCAAGATTTTTGCTAATTTTGCCTGGTCTTGTATGAGGCCCGAAACAACAACCCCAGGGGGTATTTTTTCTTTTGCAAAATAACCCATGCGAAGACCTTTTGAAGTAGGAAATAGTTCCCCGTACTTAACAGACTGGTCAGAGATATCTATAGCAAAAGATTTCATCATTAAGTATATTGATGTGGGAAAATAACGATTGTATAATTGCTTCATTACGATACTATTATACTCCGTAGTAAATTTTTAGTAAAATTTTTACGAATTATATTACTTATAAAATTAAAGTTTTCCTTTTTTTAATTTGTTTTGAATAAACCTTAAAAAAATAGGTAAAAAAGAAATAAAAATGATTAGAAAGGCTATTGGTATTATATATTTATCTGGATTTGCTATGAGTCCCCCCAAGAAATAACCGAGGAGGACCATAAGAGACACCCAAAAAATACCACCAAATATATTATAAATTATAAATGTAGAATATTTCATACTCCCAATACCAGCAACGATTGGAGCGAAGGTACGGATAATGGGGACAAAGCGAGCTAAAATAATAGTATATTTGCCGTGACGATCAAAGAATTCCTCTGCATCGATTATCCTCTTCTTCTTAAAGAAAAATCCTGCATCTTTTTCAAAA
>CAINWY010000090.1 GCA_903854645.1 uncultured bacterium
GCTGCCTCTGCTACTTTGATAAACATTATATTCATATTTTTTAAAAAATTAATTAAATATCTTCGACCTATTTATAAATAAATTATATTCCCGAGGATATGTCCTTTACTGTTCCCTGTATAGCATTTGCTATAACGAATGCTCCAAGTAAAAGAGCTCCTCCTATAACTGTATAAAGAAGAGTTCTATGGGCAACTTCTAACTCACCAGGATTTCCTTGAGCCTTCACATAAAGAAAACCAGCATATATTATAGCCAAAGCGAGAACTGGCACACCTACGACAAGTACAACTTCTATAATTAGCTTTATAAAATCCTGCAAATTCTGTGGCCCTTTTGCACCTAATGGATTTTCAATCTTGGCATCGATTGTAATACCAGGACTAGGACAAGGTGTCACAGTTGTGCCATCCGGGCATACTGCAAGTGCAATATTACTAAACAAAACTAGACCAAAAACGAGCATTGGACCAAATTTCAAAATATTCCCTATAATGCTATATTTATTTTCTTTAAAAATTTTCATAATATATGATAATGTTAATAATAATTTACTTTAGAAATGTATTTATGCTTGAATCGACTCCGAGTGAGCTTAGTATCGTATTTACTATTAGCCATGCAGATAACGCAATTACATAACCAATAACTGCACTAAATAATATATGCCTCACCTTCTCTGTCTGACCAGTACTACCACCTGCAGTTATATATAGATATCCTGTATACATTATAATGAGGGCAATAAGAGGGGTCGCTATCTTAAATAGTAAAAAATTAATAATACTATTTATTAATTTCATAAGATAAGTAAAATCACACGGTACTGGGAACTTACCATCTACTAAATCCCCAGTATTACACAAAGGGACAATACCAGAAAATACAGCGGGCTTTTTACCAGTATTATCCATTTTGGTTGTTACCTTTGAAACAAAATAAACTCTTCCCAAAAAAGCCTTATCTTCATTATTCTTTATAATATATGCTACATAATTATTACTGGCTATCAGACCCGAAAAATTAACTGTTGCTGATTCATTTGCTATGACTGCTGTCTTCTTTTGATTATATGAAGTGTTTGGTGTTAACGCTGTGTTGTTTACTAGATAAATTTCATATGTATTACCTGAAACTAAATTATCTGCCTTAAGATCAACTGTTGTAGCAGTAGAAGAAACAATACTAAGATTCTCCATACCAGAATTAGGATCATTTGGAGTAGCAAATGACACAGAGCTAACTGTAGTGCCAGCCTTTGTATCTAATCTTACCTCATAATTATGTTCGGGAAATAGAGTTTGAAAAGAAACTTCCGCTGTGCCATCTGCATTACCATTTGCTCCTATATCAAATTTGCTGATAACAGACACTCCATCCAGGTCTTTTATGTAAAAGACATAATAATCTTCTGCTACTAGTCCCGATGCTCCTATCGTTACTGATGTTGGATTAATTGTAGTTGGTGTTAAAACAATATTTGAATTAATCGTCACGGTAAAGCTTTGCGAACTAACTGCATTGCCATTTGCACCGGTTTTAACTGTAATCTGTCCATCCTTAGCATTTGCTGGCACTGCGACATTTAATTCAGTTTCACTTACTGGGTGTACATCCAGAGAGTTCACAGGAATTACCCCAAAGAGCACCCCGTCCACTGGGGTGAGATTAGTTCCTTTTATATTTACTGTTGCCCCAACAATCCCACTAGAC
>CAINWY010000091.1 GCA_903854645.1 uncultured bacterium
CCTGCGGGGCATTTATGGTATAATAGATTAATGCCGAAAGTCGGCTTATTAATAACTTAAAAAGTCGCATTTATATGCGCATCAAATAGAAATGTCTACATTATATATAGTTTTAGGAGTGATAGTTGCTTTCGTTTTATATTTAATATTTAAATATAATGGTTTTATAAATTTAAAAAATCGTGCTAGTGAAGCATGGTCAGATATAGATGTTCAACTCAAGCGTCGCTATGATTTGATTCCAAATCTTGTGAATACAGTGAAGGGTTATGCAACTCACGAAGCTGGTACTTTTGAGAAGGTCACAGAAGCTCGCTCAAAGGCTATGCAAGCAGGTACACCAGGAGAGAAGAGCGCAGCAGAAAATGAACTATCCGGTACTTTGAAATCACTATTTGCTATCTCAGAAGCTTATCCAGACCTTAAAGCCAATACAAATTTTATAGAACTTCAACGTGAGCTTTCAGATACAGAAAACAAGATTATGGCTTCACGCAGATTCTATAATGGAAATGTTCGTGATTTCAATACAGGAGTTCAAATGTTTCCAGGCAACATCATAGCATCAATGTTTAAATTCAAAGCATTAGAATTCTTTGAGTTAGAAGCTGATAGTGCAGAGAAGAATCCAGTAGAAGTGAAATTCTAGTATGGCGACTTTATATACCGAACAATCAAATAATGTAACAAAGACTTGGATGCTCATGAGTGTCTTTCTTGTGGTGGTTATTGGACTCGGCTATGTGTTTTCTAGGATGTATAATAATCCGGGTATTTTATATATCTTCGTAATTGTTTCTGTAGTCATGAATATTGTCAGTTATTGGTATTCTGACAAGATTGCATTGTCACTTGCAAAAGCACATCCAGCAACTCGAGAGCAATATTTTGATTTCTATACTATAGTAGAAAACTTGGCTATTACAGCTGGTCTTCCAATGCCAAAGATTTTCGTAATCGAAGATCCATCACCAAATGCTTTTGCAACAGGTAGAGACAAGAATCACTCGGTAGTTGCAGTTACGACAGGCTTGCTATCCATTATGACGAAGACTGAGCTTGAGGGGGTAGTGGCTCACGAGATGAGCCACATAGGCAACAAGGATATGCTTCTTTCAACAGTCGCAGTCGTTCTTGTAGGATTTGTAGCTATAGTTTCAGATATGATGATACGTATGTCTTTCTTTGGTGGTAATCGGGATGACAGAGAGGGTAATGGCTTGTTTATGATAATAGGGATAGTTGTTGCTATTCTTGCCCCTCTCGCTGCTTCTCTCATACAGCTTGCTATATCACGCAAGAGGGAGTATCTAGCAGATGCCTCTGGTGCACTCCTTACGCGTTATCCTGAAGGCCTAGCAAGTGCTCTAGAGAAGATAAGCCAATATGGTAGACCTATGCAGACGCAGTCAAATGCTATTGCTCATCTATATATAGCAAATCCACTCGGTTCAGGAAATTTCAAGAAAAAGGCCAGTAATTTATTCTCGACTCACCCTCCTGTAGAAGACCGTATAAAGAAACTTCGAGGAAGTTTATAATTTTTATAAAATAGCTTGGTAAAAAATTAAATCTTTAGTATGATACACACAGATGTTCTTTTTAGAGCACTTCTTTTTATTTTTAATTAAAAGTTGTGCATACTCTCATAATTCCACTTTATTTATTTAAGGTGGAATTATGAGATATGGAGAGGTCGCATAGCGGTCTAGTGCACTGCCTTGGAAAGGCAGCAAGGTGTTAAAGCCTTCGGAGGTTCAAATCCTCTCCTCTCCGCACGTTCAAAAAATTGCCCTTAGGGGCATTTTTTGTTGCGCGGAGAGGAGCAATACAACTTCTTGTCTTGCGTAGAGGATTTGAAGACCTTTTCCTTGTGAGAGTACTCACGAACGGAAAAGGTGTACAGAACCTGCGATTCATCTAAATCGGCCCCAGACACAAATTTACTAATTTGCCTACGGGGTAAGGATCAAAAAGCGTATTCGTGGTCCTCCCATATAGGATTTAAAAAGCGTACTCGTGTTCCTCTCCTCTTCTTCAAATATGTAGTATAATATATTTATGATAAATATTTTGCAGTTTTTATTCTACACAGGGCTATTTGGTTTGTTTTATTTGTGTGTAAGATTTTATGTAAAAAATCGAAATACAGAATACGAATTCACATCCATTATCAACCACACTTTTAGAACCCCACTAACAAGGATTAACTGGATAAGTAAAGAATTAGAAGATATTAATATATCGAGAGAAGATAGGATTAAATATATTCAAAATTTAAATAATGCTACAAACAAGCTTTTGGAAATAGTAGACTTGATTGTGGGTATTAAGGATATTAATAATAAGGACGGATTCTTTTTAGAAGAGACTTCCTTTAGGAATATAGTAGAGAATTCCATATCAAGATACAAAGAAGATATCAATAAAAAGAATATTAATTTTCAAATATCTTCTTTTCAGACTATTCCTCCCTTAACTTTGGATTTAAAGAAGATTACATTTGCTGTTGATTCATTGATTGAGAATGCTATTGTTTATACACCACCAGAGGGAAAAATTTTAATAGATTGTATTTTTAAAGAAAAAAAGAATAAAATTATTTTTTTCATTCAGGATACAGGTATTGGTTTGACTTTTAGTGAAAAGTTAAAAATTTTTTCAAGATTTTATCGAGGAGACAAGGCAAAGATTTTTTATCCAGATGGTATGGGGCTTCGACTTTATTTATCGGAGCAGATAGTCAATAGGCATAAAGGAAAGATATATGCTAAATCAGAGGGTAGAGATAATGGGTCTGTGTTTTTTATGGAACTACCGGTACATTTATCTCAATCATAAGATCGTATCTATCAGATATACTAAATTTTTGCTACAATGGTAGTTATGAAAAAACACATTAAATTTTTATTGGCTAAGCAGAATAATTTTAGACCCATATTAATTATCATTATATTTGGGATTTTTTTGGTATTTTTATTGAGGATGGAAACTGGAATTATAAATAATGCCAAAACAGAAATTTCAATCTTCATACCAGCAGTCATAGTTCCAGGTATTAAATTAGAAAAGGTTGAGAGTTTAGACTCTGCGGATGATCAGGGATATATACAGAAAGGTTTTGCATTTTTTAATGTAGAAGGCCAGGAGGCTGCAAGTAATATAAATGATAATGGGGAGCTAGTCATGCAAACAACCCCAATAATACTGACCCTTTTTGTTTGTAATAGAGGTAGTGCTAAAAAGTGTGAGGAGTATCTGGGGAATGGTATTTTAGAACAAAACAAAGGTATATCAAAGAATAAAATATCTATACACGGAAAGGATGTCTCGTTTGTCTCATTTGAAGGTGCAAATCAACAGCTAGATCCTAATTTTGAGAAGACAAAGTTGAATTCCACAAGTTATCTATGGTGTGAGGGAAATCACTGTTTCCAGGCATTTTCATATAAAGAGTTTGCAACTGTTACAGAGGCATTAATCAATTCAGTTATAGAGAACTACACGAATAAATATTAGTAACGATAATTGACTTAAATATTCTATAGTTATAGAATTAGACTGCGATCAAATCTCCAAAATTAAATAGTTTACTAGGGCCTATATTAAAAGGTCTTGTATTTTAACCTCCAATTTATTGGACTAAGGTTGTAGTTTTGTCGCCAGTTTATCAAATAATTAATAATCACCAAAAGTGATTTAAAGTAAAAATATGAATAAAAAATTAATCGTTCCATTATTAGCCGTTCTCTTTGTATTTGTCGGTGTAGGTCTATTAGCAAAGAGTAGCAAGGTTTCTTCAAATACTACTGTGAATAGTAATGCCCCATTAAAGGAGTTCTCTATGACTTCGTATACGGATATAATAGATGGTAAATATCATCCAAATTTTTCTGTAAAAGAAATTACCGTAAACAAAGGGGATAGAGTAAAAATTAAAATAACAGAGGTAAGTGGAGTACATAATTTTAATATAGATGAATATGGTATAAATGTAGACACTCCTCTAAATCAAGAAGTTGTTGTAGACTTTACAGCAGATAAAGCAGGTGAATTTGTCTATTATTGTTCAAAGCCTGGACATAGACAGAATGGCCACTGGGGGACACTTAAAGTCTTATAATAAATTATATATATCAAAAAGCACCCATAAATGGGTGCTTTTTCTAGTTTATGGTTTTAGTCTCTAATTATGGTATTATTTACATATAATCATATATGTTAAATATAGAGAAAATTAGGCAAGATTTCAGTATTTTGAACAAAAAGGACTCATATGTTCCGGTGTATTTTGATAATGCCTGTATGAGCCTAAAGCCAGATCAAGTAGTAAATGCAATGGATGAGTATTACAAGGAGAGCTTTGCTTGTGTTGGTAGGAGTGCCCATAGGTCTGGAGAAAAGGCCACTAAAAAAGTAAAAGAAGTGAGAGGAATTGTCTCAAAGTTTATAAATGCAAAAAGAGAAAACGAGATAATATTTACACGTAATACGACAGAGAGCATCAATCTCTTTGTAAATTCTATAGGACTAAAGAGAGATGATATAGTTTTAATTTCTGACAAGGAGCACAACTCAAATCTGGTTCCATGGCTTTTGCTTCGTGACAAGATTGGCATAGTAGTAAAAATAATAAAATCAAATGAAGATGGTAGCTTCAATCTGGATAATTTATC
>CAINWY010000092.1 GCA_903854645.1 uncultured bacterium
AACTTGATGTTGCAATTGATAAATGCGCACTATATCTAAAGAACAAAAATTTACTCGGAAAGAAAGAAGAAATACTAAATGCACTTGAAAAAATAGTAAATAAAGAAAACTCCGTGATAAAGGCAAAAGTTACCACCGAAATGAAGTTGCAAACCGATGTAACAAAAGAGATAGAGGAATTTATAAAAAAGAAATATAAAGCCAAAGAAGTAATACTTGAAGAAAAAGTTGATAAAAAAATACTTGGAGGAGTCAAAATTGAAATTGAGGACGACATAATAGACGTAACACTTAGAAACAAAATAAAACAATTACAAAATTATTTAATAACAAACTAATATGAGCAAAAATCACATTGTAGAAAATTTAAGAAAACAGATTGAGAAATTCCAGGCAGATACCAAGGTTGAGAAGGTAGGACACGTCGTCGAGATCTTCGATGGTATTGCTCGCGTCTCGGGACTTGCAGATTTGAAAGCTTCCGAAATGGTGACTTTCGCAAGTGGTGCAAACGGAGTGGCTCTAAACCTAGAAGAGGACACTGTTGGTATTATCGTTCTCGGTGATTTTACAAAGATTCATGAGGGTGAAGAAGTAAAATCTACTGGAAACATTCTTTCAGTTCCTGTTTCAGATTCACAAATAGGCCGTGTTTTAAATGCTCTAGGTGAACCAATCGATGGTAAGGGTATTATTAAGACAGACAAAAGAAATAATATTGAAAAAGTAGCCCCAGGTGTTATTACGCGTCTTTCAGTTGACCAGCCAGTCCAGACAGGTATCAAAGCAATCGACGCTCTTATTCCTATTGGTAGAGGACAGCGCGAGCTCATCATCGGTGATCGTCAGACAGGTAAAACTGCTATCGCGATAGATACAATCCTAAACCAAAAAGGTCAGGATATGATTTGTGTATATGTTTCAATTGGACAAAAGGATTCTAAACTCCGTAAGCTTCAGACACGATTAGAAGAAGGAGGCGCAATGAATTATACAATTATTGTTTCAGCCGGTGCTTCTGAACCCGCAGCTCTCGCTTATATAGCACCATATACTGGTGTATCTATTGCTGAATACTTTATGGATCAAGGAAAAGATGTATTAATCATTTATGATGATCTTTCAAAACACGCAGTTGCTTACCGTGAAATCTCACTCTTGCTCCGTCGTCCACCGGGTCGTGAAGCATATCCTGGAGACGTCTTTTATTTACACTCTCGTTTGCTTGAACGTGCCTGCCGAAGAAATAAAGAATATGGAGGTGGATCTATCACAGCACTACCTATCATTGAAACTCAAGCTGGAGACGTATCCGCATATATCCCTACAAACGTTATTTCTATTACTGATGGACAGATATTCCTCGAGACTGATCTTTTCTACAAGGGTATAAGACCAGCTGTAAACGTGGGACTTTCTGTATCACGCGTAGGAGGAAATGCACAAATTAAAGCTATGAAAAAAGTTGCTGGCAAGATCAAACTTGAGCTTGCTCAGTATCGTGAACTTGAAGCTTTCGCTCAATTTGGCTCTGACCTTGATGAAGGAACAAAGAAGCAACTAGAACGTGGTAAAAGAGCAGTAGAAGTTCTAAAACAGCCTCAATACGCACCTGTCGGAACTGTGGACCAAATTGTGACTCTTTATGCTCTTATTAACGGATTCATTGATGAAGTAAAAGTTGAAAAAGTAAAAGAATTCGAAATTGGCCTCGCAGAATACGCAACTAGAAATGCAAAGACTTTCTACAAAGAAGTAACTGATACAAAAATGTGGACAGATGCAGGTGAGACTGAACTTAAAAAAGTTATTACGGATTTCGTTTCAAGTTTTAATAAATAAAAGCTTCATCAAAAATTCTTTTCTTCGGGTCTAGGGACCTGGGATGACGAGGAGCCAGACCAGCTCAGAAAAGAACATTTTGATTACGCTACAAATATATGGCAGGAACAAAAGAAATAAAACAACGAATAAAAAGTGTGAAGAACACGAAAAAAATTACAAAAGCGATGGAACTCGTGGCGGCTTCAAAGATGAAGCGTGCAATTTCCAAAGCTCTTTCTGGTAGACTCTATGCGAATTATTCTTGGGATTTACTCACATCTATATCTGAAAGATTAGATGAAGTAAATAGCCCTTTCTTTGCTGGAAATAAAATAGTGGATGTTGAAAAAAGTCTTTTTGTTCTTATCACTTCTAATGGTGGTTTGTGTGGAGCTTATAATTCTCAGATCATAAAAAAATTGATTTCATCAATTAAAGGTATAGATACTAAAAATTTTGATGTCATTATAGTTGGAAAGAAAGGGGATAATGCAATGAGGAGAACTGGTTCTAATATAGTTGCTTCTTTTCTTGAGATTCCAGATAATAGCAATCTCTCTGACTTAATGCCTTTATCCAAAATGACGATAGATGAATACAAATCAACTAAATATAATAAAGTTTACATAGCATATACAGACTTCGTTTCTGCCCTTACACAAAAAGCTCACATAAAACAAATACTACCAATTAAGAAAGAAGACGTTAAAGAATTGATAGATGAATTAGGTGAGAATAATGTAATAAAAGAGAAGCACCGAGAAACAAAAACAAATAAAGTTCCATACATTTTTGAAGGAGATATGAATACCATAGTAGAGTCCCTAGCAGAGAAATTAGTACGAATGCAGATATACCATATGATACTAGAGTCCAGTGCTAGTGAGCAATCTAGTCGTATGATGGCAATGAAGAATGCATCAGAGGCAGCAGGAGAAATGATAGACGACCTGACATTGTCCCTCAACAAGGCTCGCCAGGCAGGCATTACTCAAGAGATATCAGAGATTAGTGCAGGAATGGCAAGCGTCAATTAAATTATTATAAAATTATTAACATTATTAAAAACAATATTATGAAAACAGGTACAATCAAAAGAATAATCGGGCCAGTCGTCGACGTAGAATTCACAGACGGAGTTCCAGAAATCTACAATGCATTAACTGTGATGAACGGCGATATAATGGTCACCCTTGAAACAGAACAGCACCTAGGAGGTGGAGTTGTGCGTTCTGTCGCTATGGATACGACTGATGGGCTAGCACGTGGAATGGAAGTTACAGATACAGGATCTCCAATCAGTGTTCCAGTAGGAATTGCAACACTAGGCAGAATCTTTAATGTATTAGGAGATGCTATTGATGACGGAAAGATTATTCCTACCGACAACAAGAGATCGTCAATTCACCGCAAGGCTCCAGAATTCACTGCTCAAGCTACAAAAGTTGAAATTCTTGAAACTGGCATCAAAGTGATCGACCTTATTTGTCCTGTTCTAAAGGGTGGAAAAGTTGGACTATTCGGTGGAGCTGGAGTTGGAAAGACAGTTGTGATCCAAGAGCTCATCCACAACATCGCGAGTAACCACGGAGGATATTCTGTATTCGCCGGAGTTGGTGAGCGTACTCGTGAAGGTAACGACCTCTACCACGAGATGAAAGATTCAAAAGTTCTCGACAAAGTTGCCATGGTATTCGGACAGATGAATGAACCACCTGGAGCTCGTCTACGTGTGGCACTCTCTGGTCTCACAATGGCTGAGCACTTCCGTGATGAAGAGAATAAAGACGTGCTTTTCTTTATAGACAATATCTTCCGCTTTACTCAAGCAGGTTCTGAGGTTTCAGCTTTATTGGGCCGTATTCCTTCAGCTGTGGGTTACCAGCCAACTCTCTCAACAGAAATGGGAAACTTACAAGAAAGAATTACATCTACAGATAAAGGTTCTGTTACTTCAGTTCAGGCAGTCTATGTGCCAGCCGACGACCTTACAGACCCAGCTCCAGCTACGACCTTCTCTCACCTAGACTCTACAGTTGTGTTAAACCGTTCTCTTACTGAGATTGGTATTTATCCAGCTGTTGATCCACTAGACTCTTCATCTACAATTCTTGACCCACACATTGTAGGGCGTGAACACTATGAAGTAGCTCGTGAAGTTCAGCGTGTTCTACAACGTTATAAAGATTTGCAAGATATCATTGCAATTCTCGGTATGGAAGAGCTTTCAGATAGTGACAAGGAGCTCGTATCTCGTGCTCGTAAGATTCAGAAATTCCTATCTCAGCCTTTCTTTGTTGCTGAGCAATTCACAGGTACAGCTGGAGCATATGTACCACTAGCAGAAACTATTCGTTCATTTAAAGAAATTCTCGAAGGTAAACATGACGACAAAACAGAAAATGATTTTTACATGAAAGGAGCGTTATAATTAATAATTACTAATTACCAATTACTAATGAGTAAATTACTAAAACTTAAAATTGTTACACCGGAAAAACTTATTTTAGAAGAAGGTGTACAATCTGTAACTATCCCAACAAAAGAAGGGGAAATAACCATCTTGGCGGATCATGTACCTCTTATCGCACCTCTAGCCTCTGGAGACATCGTTTCGTATGTAAATGGGGAACATATACCAGTTGCAGTAGTAGGTGGCTTTGTAGAGGTAAAGAATGGTGATAATGGTAATACCGAAGTAGCAATACTTGCAGACTTTGCCGAGCATGTAGGTGATATAACAGATGAGATGATAGAGAAAGCAAAAGCCAAGTCCGAGGAACTACGCAAGTTATCGGAGAATAAAGAGGTCGTAGACTTCGAACACTTTGAATCAGAGCTCGAAAGATCTCTCACGAGAGTTAAAATCGCTGACAAATGGAAGAATAAAAAATACAGAAAATAAATATAAAAACCCATCATTATTTAATTAATGATGGGTTTTTCTAATATACAACTATAAAGCTACAAGAATTTCAATAACCTCAATCTTGCTTTCCCAACGATACTTTCTATAAATCAGACGCACGGATAGATTGTTGTTACTATTTTTCAATTCTTTTAAGTTTTCATAAGCGGGATATGAGATTTCAAAAATCTCTTCCACTTCACTGTTTCTCATTCGCAAATAGTGATCTAGTTTCTGCTTGGCTTCTAAATCATTATTCTTTGTAAAGATATGCCATGGTGGGTTAATTTTCGGCAATAAATTGAAGTCTTTTTCTGCCCAAATTTCTACCACCTTACCAGTGAACTCATGTCTATTCGCTACAAAAATGTAGAGTATGATATTCATCAGAATCCTCCAGAAAACCAGTACGACTAGCATGAGAAGTGCCGATCCGACAAGTAAAAAAATTAAAAAATCCAGTTGAGAACTTTCCATAGTTTTTATATTTAATTTGTTTATAAATGAATATTTATTTAGCTTATTTATAATA
>CAINWY010000093.1 GCA_903854645.1 uncultured bacterium
CCGTAAATATATTATTATAAAAATAAATATCTCTCATGAACATACTAACGGCTGCCATAATAATGGTAAATATAACAGTTGTTATGACTATCTCTATTAGAGTTACTCCTTTATTCTTTTTTAATTTTTTTATAAACATATTTTATTGAGATATTGTTATCTCTTCTTTTGCCCAATTATTATCTATGCTTACATTTTTTGATGTATTCTGATATCCTACTTTTTCTATCAAAATATTATAAGAACCAGAAGAAAGATTTGAAAAATTAACTTGACCAGGAGGAATACAAGAGGAGGTAAAAGTAAAAGATATATCTGAAATAGTAGGAGTAAATAGTTGATTTGTAGTTGAAAGATATAAACGATAACGAAGGTATCGGTCACCATTATGTGAGGAACTAATATTTTGATCTGAAGAAGTATAATACGAGCTCGCAGTTCCATCTGGCCCTATAAAATCCCAAGTCTCATCATCATTATTTGTAGCTATTTGTAATTTAACACTATTAACTCCTGTCTCTACTGGCTCTGTACCAGGGCTCCATAAAATTTGTTTAAAATTACTTGTGCTACCTGTATCAAAAGATGATGAGGTTATATAACCACTATCTATATAATTTTCAAAAACTTTCTCCAAATTTAAGTTTCCAGCCGATGAAATACCATCAATTGTGCCACTGTCATCAAAATATTTATTGGGATTAGTAAAATCTATCTGACCACTTCCACCAGACCAATCACTCTGAGTTAAGAAACCTTCATTTGTAACCAAACTCTTCTCGTAATTATTTGGACCAGTTAAAGTAACAGTTGCATCAGAAATTGGTAAACCTGTAGACTGATCTCTTATAACGACTAGCAACCTTCTTCCATTTTTAGTGGCTGTAATTATTTGTAAATCTTGATCAACTCCTGGATTAACACCCAATGAAAGAAGTGGGTTTGTTCCTATAATGTCATATGTGCTATCTGTCGCTAGTATATTGTATGTATCCCACTCAATATTGTTTAGATTAAGTATCCCCAAAGCATTAGTTGTAACTGAATGACTATATTTGTATGTATCTGGTGTTGCTCCTATTAATTTATTACCTATCATATTAAAATTAAAACTAGGCGTTGCTATGCATTGATTATTTATACTTGAAATATTAATATTGCTTGTTTTATCAATAGTAAATGAAACCTGGGAAATTTGTTGAACTATAACTGTTATATTTGGTTTTGTGGGATTAGGGTTACCACTGCCTCCAACTGGATAAGTCCTATCGGTGGAGTAGCCACTCTTGGTAACAATTACTTGATACCCAGAAACTGATGGAGGCGCATCCACAATAGTTAAAATTCCACTTACGCCGGTTACATCAGTTAAATTAATATTTGGTGTAACACTAGTGTTAATAATATTTACAGTAGCGTCAGGAACAGGAAGCCCAGAAGCGTCAAAAACTTTTATTACTAAAGCCCCATTAACAGAAGCTGTCTCAAGATTTTTTGGGGCTATTTGTGTAGTCAAAGAAATAGAAGGAATAGTAGGATTACAAGAAGTACAACTAATCGTTAATTCAACTAACTTTCTGTCTGCAGGTGATAAATCTTTAGGTATACCATCAAAAGTGCCATCGAATGGATCATCAACATTTCTAATAGTTACCCCTAATTCAAAAGATTTATTATCTCGTGTTATAGCTTGTGTTTGTGGCAATACTCCAGCTGGAATACCACTTATAGTTCCCACATTCTGATATGGCAGATTGCGAACAATTTCAAACTGCTCATTAGCAAGGTTTGTCATTATCCCCTTTACTCGAATTACATTCATTATTTTTAAAACTCCTACGAATCCAGAATATACAGCAACTGAAACATAAGCAAAAATTGCGATAGAAACCAAGGCTTCTATTAATGTAAATCCTGATACCAATTTTTTAATATTCTTAGAAGTTGCTGAGGTCGTAAACTCGTCTTGGTTAGATAACAGAGAATCATTATTTAATTTTGTTACAAATTTATTCATTATATAAACCTTAATTTATTGTATCCATTACTGAATACATAGGTTTTAACATCGCTACGGCAAAGAAGCCCACAGCAACACCAATAAATATCATAAGCACTGGCTCAATAATAGTAGAAAGATTCTGAGTCTTATTATCTACTTCATTTTCATAAAAAGTAGCGATATCTGCTAACATTGATGAAAGTTTACCCGTTTCCTCCCCTACCTCCACCATCTCTCCCACCATAACTGGGTAAAGATTAATGTTTTCTTTGAATGAAACAGATAAAGCTATACCCTTTTCAATCGATTTTATAGAGTTATGAATTAATTCTTTGTAGTGAACGTTTTGTAATACTTCCTCTGTAATAGTTAGAGCCTTGGACACATCAACTCCGGATGACAAGAGGGATGATAAAGTTCTAGCTGTTCGGGCTGTATTCATCTCTTTTATCAAAGTTCCCAAAACGGGAATTTTTAATATAAATGCATCAAAATATCTTTGTGTTATTTTTAGTCTGGCAAACATTACCCCGCTACCAATTATAAAAATCATAATTAGTGCGAATGTGAAAAAATGCTTACTTAATAAATCTGATATAAATATAATAATCCGTGTAGGCAATGGTAGCTCAACACCGATATCGGCAAATGTCTTTGTAAGGGTTGGAACTACAAAAATCATCATTAAAATACCAATTATAAAAATTGCTGCAACAATAATACTAGGATAAATCAAAGCCCCTTTGATTTTGCGATTTAAATCATATGTCTTCTTTAATGTAGCACCTATCTCCTTTAATGTTTTTGGTAAGCTTCCCGACTCTTCCCCAGAATGAACCATCGATACAAAAACTCCAGAAAATACTTTTGGGAACTTACTCATACCAGAGGACAATGTGCTTCCTTTGTTTATATCATCTACCAAACTTTTTAAAATATCATTAAAAGTTCTATTGCTTGTCTGCTTTTCGAGGACTGACATAGCACGCGTTAAAGATAATCCTGCCGAAAGCATCCCACTCAGATTATTTGTAAACATTATTTTCTCTCCCAATGAAACACCCCTAAATAAATCGAAGTTGAATCGTAATTTAAAATTTTTTTTATCAAATTCTTTTACTGATAGTGGTACAGAACCTCTTTCTCTGATCTCTTTAGCCAAGGTAAATATATCGGGAGACTCTGCTACCCCCTCTATTCTCTTGCCATCTTTATTTTGTTCTGTATAAGTAAATTTCATCCCGTTAGAAGCAGGTCGCGGTC
>CAINWY010000094.1 GCA_903854645.1 uncultured bacterium
ATCATTATAGAAAGAGTTGAGAGTCCTCCACCTGAAAACATATTCAAAACTCCAAGAAATTGATTGTTGTTGATAAACATCGAAAGCTTTGTAGCATCAATGCCTGGTATTGGAATTGCAGATAGGAATCTAAATAAAATAAGAGCGCCAAGAACAAACAAGATACGAGATCGTAGTGTCTTGTCTGTAAATATCATTTTGATTTTGTTTAGTATTGTTTCCATATTTATCCTCTAAATTTTATTATACTACATTCAGTATCTCAGCCATAATTCCAGAAAAAAAATTCAATGATTTATTTTATACTTCCACCTGCTTTTTCGATTTTAGTTTGTGCTGTTTTAGAAAATACACAACCTGTAACAGTTACTTTTACTGTTATTTCACCTGTTCCTAGAATCTTAACAGCTGGTAGTTTACCACCAACATGACGAATTATGTCATTTTCAAATAGTACTTTTGGTGTAACAACGGATCCTGCAGCAAATACATTCAATGCTCCTACATTTACTGGAGTAAATTTTGCTGTATGGGAATTAAAACGGTAACCACGAAGCTTTGGGATCTTCTTGATTATATCACGCATTTCTGGACGGCGCTTGTTACCTGCACGAGCTGTCTGACCCTTTCCTCCACGTCCTGAAGTTTTACCACGTGTACCTCCACGGCCTACGAGTCTTTTCTTCTTATTTGGATGTTCTCTTTTTAATGTATTTAGTTCCATATAATTTATTATTTAACTTCTTCAATAATTACTTTTTCCTTTGCTTCTACTTTTACTTCTTCTTCTGACTCAGCTATAAAAGGTGCAACTTTTGGAAGAGATGCTATGGCCTTAAGCTGATACAAAGTCTTGTAAGCTACGCGTGCATTGTTTAATTTGTTCTTACTTCCAGAATGAAGCTTTGCTGTAACGTTCTTTAATCCTCCTAATATAAGAATATCACGAACTGTACTTCCTGCTACTAGCCCCTTTCCACGGTTAGGCATCATTGTAAGTTTTGAACTTGAGAATTTTGATGAAACTTGATGTGGTATAGACATTTCTTTTGTAGTCTTAATCCGAAACATGTTCTTTTTTGCTTGGCGGAGAGCCTTTGCAATAGCAAGAGATGTATCTCCAGCCTTTCCAGTCCCAAGTCCGATTGAACCTTTCTTGTCCCCGATTGCAAGTGCTACAGCAAATGTCATACGGCGTCCTCCAGCTACGACACGAGTAACGCGACGTATAGAAACCATCTTCTGGTCAAATTCTGGTTTTGGCTTCTCAAAAAATGTTCTAGGCTTGCGGTCCCCTCCCTCTCTCTTGTTGTTTGGGTTACCACGGTAGCCGCCTCTTGTATCTGGGCGAGTACTTGTTGGCGTGGCTCCTCCCGTTGGTGTATTTTGTTTTGGTGTTGTTGTATCCATATATTTATATTAGAACTTAAGTCCTGCAAGACGTGCACTATCTGCAAGAGCTTTAACACGACCTGTGTATTTAAATCCATTACGATCAAAAATGCAAGCTTTTATGCCTTTTGCTATTGATGCTTTTGCTATATCTGCACCTACTGCGACTGCACGCTCTGTCTTTGTTCCTACTTTTTTGTCCATATCTGAAGCAGAAGCAACTGTGATACTTTTTCCATCATCTATCATCTGAGCATATATGTAATTATTTGAACGGAAAACAGAAAGACGTGGAGTAGTGGATGTACCAAAAATCTTTGTGCGAATCTTTTTCTTTAATCTTATTTTTTTCTCTAGTTTTTTATTCATATATTTTATGCAGCTTTCTTACCTTGCTTACGACGAATAACTTCATCATTATAATGAAATCCTTTACCTTTATAAGGTTCTGGCTTTTTCATTGAACGAACTGATGCTGTAAATGATCCTACAAGTTCCTTGTCTATACCTGTAATTGTGATGTTGTTCTTTTCTGCTATAACTGTAAGTCCTGCTGGGATAGCAATTTTAACTGGGTGAGAGAAACCAAGAGCAAGATTTAAACTTGTTCCTGCCACTTCAGACTTGAATCCAACTCCCTCAAGAATTAATTTCTTTGAGTAACCTTCATTAACACCTATGACCATATTCTTCACGTGTGAAGCATATGTACCCCATAGTGCATTTACTGTTCGATCCCCTTCTTTGTTTGGAGTAAAAGTAATTTCACTTCCGTTGATATGTATTGTTACTAAACCTGGAAAATTACGAACTAAAGTTCCTTTTGGGCCTTTAACTGTAAGTGTAGTACCTGCGAGTGTGACCTCTGTACCTGCTGGGATTATAACTGTTTGTTTTCCTATACGTGACATATAATTATATTATTACCAAATTCTAAATAGTACTTCTCCTCCGACCATTGCTTTACGTGCTTCTCTGTCTGTCATAATTCCTTTTGGTGTAGAAAATACTGTAAGTCCTCCACCGTTTCTTACTGATTTGATTTCTTTTACTCCTTTATATACTCGGCATGAAGATTTTGAAACTCTCTCTGCGTCTGTAACCTTCGGTGCTCCATCTACATACAAAACTCCGATTTCTAGAACTGGAGTTCCCTTCTTTACTTTTTTTGATACAGAAGCTATATAGCCTTCTTTCAATAAACAGTCAGCGATTGATTGCTTTATTTTTGAATATGAAACAACTATAGACTCGTGCTCTGCACGGCCTGCGTTCTTTATCATATTTATCATGTTTGCTATTTGATCCATTGTTTTTTAGTTACTAATTACCGATTACTAATTTGAAAATAATTACCAAGAAGATTTACGAACACCGGGAAGCATACCTTCATTTGCGAGCTCACGGAAGCAAATACGACAAAGACCGAAGTCTCTCATATAAGCATGCCCTCGTGAACAACGAAAACAACGATTTGTTTCTCGTGTACTAAATTTTGACTTTTTTAAATGTCTTGCTGTTACTGATGTTTTTGCCATAAAAAAATTATATTGTTAATACCTTATAAAGAATAGTCTTTTAAGGCTTTAATTAGTGAGGAGATATCTCGTTTATTTTCTTAAATACTCTTATACCAAAGGTGCTTAAGGAGACAAACGGATCTAAACTCACGTAGACCCATACTAGCAGAAGGACCATAATATGTCAAACCCTATTAAAAAAGCCGATGATTTACATCACCGGCTTTTCTCATTAAAATCAGCCTTTTCAAAGCTAGAAGAGTGTGTGAAAAATGACTTTTATTTCTGTTTCAGACACTTTCTTTACCTCAAGAACTTGTGCATCTCTTATGAGTTCTTTTGGTATGTTCCCTGAGCTAAACCATTCCCCTCCTTCACCAGACGGGTAGTTTCTGTTGGGATTAAAGGATAAAAAGACAATTCCGCTGTTTTTTTCATCAAGCTTCGTTACCTTAAAAAACTTTCCGGCATGTTCAATATTGAGAACTAAAGCATTTTCTTTCTGCTTCTTTTCTTTATTATTTGCAACAGCCTTGCGAGACCAGTAAATAATAGCCACAACAATCAACAGCAAAACAATAAGAATGATTCCGGACTGCAAGCTCACAGTCCCCAAATAACTAACTAATTTTTCCATCTTAATTTTTTTTAAATTATACGATAAAAAGAAAAAATACAAGGTTCAATATACTGAAGGTATACACCCGAGCCCCGATTTTGTCAACGCAAACAAAAATACCCCCGTTAGGGAGTATTTTAAAGTAATTTCTTTCTATTTTTTAAATGGTACACCGATAAGTTCAAAGAATTCTGTTGCTTCGGGCTTGGTCTTTGCTGTTGTTACGATTGTAACTGCAAGTCCAAACACATCCTTTAATTCTTCATCACCTGTCTCTGGGAAAATTGTGTGCTCCTTGATACTCATTGTGAGGTTACCTATGTTGTCTACAATCTTACGGTCTATACCACGGAAGTCCTTTGTACGAGGAATAGCAACGTTTATAAGCTTGTCTAGGAATCCGTACATACGAGCACCTCTCAAAGTTACCATAACTCCTACTGGATCACCGAGACGAATCTTGAATGATGCAATAGACTTTTTGGCACTCTTTGTAGCTGGCTTCTGGCCTGTGATCTTTGAAAGTCTTTCTAGAACTAGCTTGTTGTGATCTTTGTTGCGCTTTAGTCCTGAACCTGTTCCGCTTGCAATCACTACCTTTACAAGGCGGGGTGCAGCCATAACATTCTTATAGCCATACTTGGCTTTAAGTGTACTAAATGCTTTCTTCTCTTTTTGTTTTACTGTTTCCATAATATTTATTAGTCGTTCTTAGCAACATTTGATACGTGTATAGGTGTTGCAATTTCTAAAATCTGACTGATGTCCCCTTTGTTCTTTGCTTTGTGGGCTTTCTTTCTTAGGTTTACTCCCTCTACCACAACTTTATTTAAAGATGGTATAGCCTTTAAAACTTTACCCTTCTTGCCTTTGTTGGCACCTGCGATAACTATTACATTGTCTCCTTTTTTGATTTTCATATAATTAAACAACTTCTTGTGCTAATGAAATAATTTTCTGGTAACCTTTTTCTGCAAGCTCGCGAGGAATAGGACCGAATACGCGACCACCCTTTGGATCAAGTTTATCTTTTTCAAGAATTACAACAGCATTATCATCAAAGCGAATGTAAGATCCATCCTTTCTGCGGTAAGCTTTAACTGTACGTACTACAACTGCTTGGTGAACATCCTTTTTCTTTACAACTTTACGAGGGTCAGCAATCTTTACTGAAATCATAACTTTCTCGCCTATACCAGCATAGCGCTTTTTTGAAGAACCAAGTACCTTGAAAACCTTTCCGACTTTACCGCCGGCGTTGTCTGTTATAACTACTACTGTTCCGTCTTGAATCATAAATTTATTAAATAATTACTTTAAAATGCTTATCTTTTGACATTGGCTTTGTCTCTTCGATTTCGACTCTGTCTCCAATTTTCTTTACATTGTTCTCGTCATGGGCTTTATACTTCTTTGTCTTCTTTATTCTCTTTCCGTATTTCTTGTGCTCTACAAAGCGTGTAACTTCGACAACAACAGTTTTGTTCATTTTGTCTGACACTACAACTCCCTTTAGAATCTTATTTGTTTTTATTGTTTGTTTTTCCATAAAGTTTTATCTTGCTACTACGCGAGTTTTAACTGGTAATTTAGTTCCAGCTTTTCGAAGTGATTCCTTGGCTATAATATCTGTTACGCCATCTACTTCAAATAGTATTCTTCCTGGACGTACATCTAGACAGTAACCCTGTGGATCACCCTTACCCTTTCCCATACCTACTTCTGCTGGCTTTGCTGTAAAAGGTCTGTCAGGGAATACTCTTATCCACATACGGCCAGTTTTACCTAATGCTCTGTGTCCTGCCTTACGAGCAGATTCAAGTTGGTTTGAACGAACACGTCCTCCTGAAATAGCTTTGAGACCAAATGCACCAAATGAAACAGTAGTGCCACGTGTATCCGGAGTAACCTTCGTCATATCAGTTCTACTTGTCTGCCACTTTCTATATTTTACTTTTTTAGGTGTTAACATAAAATTTTATTGTTTATAATTTCTACGAGCTGGAGCATTTGTAGCTTCATTCGAAAAAATTTCTCCTCTATAAATCCAGACCTTTATACCGATATCTCCATAACTCATATGAGCTTTCTCACGAGCAAAGTCAACGTCTGCACGGAAAGTCTGTAGAGGAATAGAACCGCGCTTGATCTGTTCACTTCGGGCGATTTCTGCACCTCCTAGACGGCCTCCAAGGTATATACGAGCTCCTTTCACTCCACGAGCTGTCATAACCTTCTCAATTGTCTGCTTCATTACACGGCGGAAAGGAAGACGCTTCTCGAGACCTTCTGCTATCATACATCCTACAATGGCTGCATCTGCATCTGGGTTTGTAACTTCGAGGATGTCTAATTTGAAATCTTCAGGAATTACAACGCTACGCTTCTTTAATGTAGAAATTAGATCTGCTTTCAACTTACTAGCACCTTCACCTGAACGGCCGATTATCATACCTGGACGTGAAGTAAATATCATAACCTTTGTTGCTTTTGCACTTCTGTCTATCTCAACTCTTGAAACGTAAAAACCACGTAACTTCTTCATAAGAAATTCACGGATAACAACGTCACTCTTGAGTAAATCTTTGTATTTCTTATCAGCAAACCAACGAGACTTCCAATCTCTTAGTGTTACTAATCTATGTGCGTATGGATGGACAACTTTTGACATATATATAATTAGGTTCTAGCAACTAGGTACTAGGTACTAGCTTTTTAACTGTTTTCGACTTCTTTACTGTTTTTTCTTCTTTTTTCTCAACTTTTGGAGCCTTTTCTGTTTTGACTGCTTTTTTAGTTGTCTTTGGTGCTCCTTTGTCTATTAGGTCAAGCATTATATGGCTAGTTCTCTTGTTGATTCGAGAAGCAGATCCACGTGCGCGAGGCATTGAACGCTTCATAACTATACCTTCGTTGACTGTAACATTTAGAACGTATAAATCGTCTGTATTTAAACCTGCGTTTTTTGCATTAGCAACAGCTGAAGCTAAAAGCTTCTCTATAGGTAAAGCTGCTCTCTTTGGGAGATTCTGTAATTGCGTAAAAGCCTCGGAAACCCTTTTTCCTTTGATTAAGTCTGCTACAAGGCGAACCTTGCGGGGAGACTGTCTGTAATTTTTTAAAAATGCTTTCATGTGTGTAATATTAGATTATTTTAACTAGATATTGTCTGCTGAGACTATAACTAATTTTTAAAATGACTTTCATAATCAGTTAATTTATTTCTTTTTAGTATCGGTAGTCGTAGCTTTGGCTGACTTTGCTGCTGTAATCTCGGCCTCCTTCTTCTTCGCCTCTAATTCTTTCTGCATCTTACCTCCGTGTCTGACGAACTTACGAGTGAGAGAGAATTCACCAAGTCGGTGACCTACCATATCTTCACTTACAAGTACTTCTACATGGACCTTGCCATTGTGGACTCCAAATACGAAGCCTACCATTTCTGGTGATATCACGCATGCGCGTGACCATGTCTTAATAACGCCTGTTTCTAAAGGTTTCTTTCCGGCAATCTTTTTCAAAAGCCTTTCGTCTACATATGGTCCTTTTTTTAGTGATCTTGTCATATACAATATAAATAAGCTCTATTGAGCTCGTTGCTTCATACTAGCAAATATAAAATAATAGTCAACCCCCACACCTATATTTTTATTGCAGGCTTTTTTCTATTCTATTTTTTAACACATATAAAGCTCGGCCGTCCTTTTTTAACGAAGATTCCCTCTTTCTAGTGTCACTTTCGTTGTAATATGACTCATAATATCTAAGCTCAAAAGGACGGCGCCCCTTGGTGGCCAAACTTTTTCCAGTGTTATGCTCTAAAAGCCTGCGTCGTAAATCATTTGTAGAGCCTATATACAGGTCATTATCTTTTTTGCTTTTTAATATATACAAATAATACATATATTACTAAGATTTACGACTATAAAAATATGGGTGTGGGGGTCAACTTTATTAAAAAATTAAAATTAACACCTTCGGTAAAAATATTATCAGTCCTATAATCCCCGCTACGACAGCAGAAATGAGAACTGCTCCAGCAGCGACATCTTTAGTATCACGTGCATATGGGTGGTATGTAGGACTTGTGAGGTCTATGTCTATCTCAAACGCTGTATTTAATGCCTCTGTAATAATAACAAGCCCGATAGAGAAAACAACCATAACCCACTCAATAGATGATATGTGTAAAACAAACCCTAGATATATAGCTAAAATACCAAAGAATATATGCACCCAGGAATTGTGTGTAGTCTTTATAAAAATACCAAGTCCCCTCCACGCATGAGTCGTGCTCTTCACCCTCGCCACAATTGAAAATCTTTTCTTCTCTGTGATTTTTTCCATAAAATTATTTATTTAAACTATCCACAAACAACAATTCTACCTCTTTTATCTCTTTTTTGTAAACTTTAAAGAAAACATCCTTAAATCCACGATAGTCGTAGTTTTTATCTATAGAAGAAATTAATTCTATGATTTTATTAAAAGAATATTTTTTAATCAAAAATACAACAAAAAGTGAGGCTATTGAATAAGCTCCATAATTAACGTTATCATTCCAGCCTTTTGGCGTACCTAGTTTTTTACAAAAATCCTCTTCAACATAAATAGGTTCTCTTTCTTTTTGATGTTGTTTTGCAAAGTATGAAGCAATACCCTCGTTTAACCACTTTGGTAGGGCATTCCCTTTTGATAATTTATGAACAAATAAATGGGTGATCTCATGTTTCAAAACCTGAATAAATTCATTTTTGTGATGACTACTTTCTTTTTCAAAAGCAAAA
>CAINWY010000095.1 GCA_903854645.1 uncultured bacterium
AAATATTTTTTATATTTGAATAAAACTCCATGGAAAAACTACAAATATATTAACTTTTATAGGGAAAAAAATAGATTGTTATTTATCAATTTAGTATCATATTTTAAAAGAATCTTTTCATTAATTCTGCCTAGAAAAATCTTTGAGAAAATAGTAAAAATTAAAAGGAAATCAGGTATAAAATTTTATAAAGCATAATATGGGAAAATTGCCTCAAAAATGCTAAAATCCACTTATGGCAAAAAGCTCTAAAATATTCATAAAACCTAGGAAAAATTTCAGCTTTTCGGATATTAGGGAGATCTGGGATCACAAGGAACTCATGTATTTCTTTACATGGAGAGATATTAAGGTGCGTTATAGACAAACCGCATTGGGTGCTTTATGGGCTATATTTCAACCCTTTATGGCTATGGTTATTTTTTCTGTTTTTTTCGGTAAATTTATTGGGGTTCCTTCTGACGGTGTACCCTATCCCATATTTGTATACATAGGGCTTCTTTTTTGGCAATTTTTTTCGGGTTCTCTTTCTGATATAAGCAATATACTGGTGAACAATCACTCTATTATTACGAAAATTTATTTCCCTCGTCTTATACTTCCCTATTCATCAGTTATAACAAAATTAATAGACTTTATGATCGCCGCAGTTATTCTTATATTGATGATGATTTATTACGGATATATGCCACACTTATTAGCTTTATTTATAATTCCACTGCTTATCATTATCACTTTTATGGCATCGATGGGAGCTGGTCTTATACTAGCTTCTTTGAATGTTAAGTATAGGGATGTAAAATATATTTTACCTTACTTTATTCAATTACTTATGTTTGTAACTCCTGTTATTTATCCAGCTTCTATTGCAGGAAGCTACAAATGGATTCTATCAATTAACCCAATGATGGGTGTTATACAGAATTCTAGGGCAGCATTACTTGGAACTGGTCCTATAGATTGGATATTGATATTGATTTCATTGATATCGACATTAATATTGATGATTCTGGGTATTTATATTTTCAAGAGAACTGAACATTATTTGGCAGATATAATTTAAGCATATATATAAATTTAATCAACATTATTAAATATGAAATCACCAGAACCAATTATTCAAATCAGAAATATAAGTAAAAAATATAATATAAACCACGAACATGGTGGTGGGTATCTTACTCTTAGGGATGCTATTTCTGATGCTTTTAAATTTCCATTCAGATTTTTTAAAAATCAAACCAGGGATGTTCTTGGTATAAATAAGCGAGAAGAATTTTGGGCATTAAAGGATGTAAACCTTGATATTATGAAGGGCGATGTGGTTGGAATAATAGGAAAAAATGGTGCAGGGAAATCAACCCTACTCAAGATACTTTCTCAAATAACATTTCCAACAACTGGTGAAATTGAAATAAATGGAACGGTGGGTAGTCTCCTTGAGATTGGTACAGGTTTTCATCAGGAACTTACGGGTAGAGAAAATATTTTTTTGAATGGTGCAATTTTAGGTATTAAGAAAAAAGAGATAATAAGGAAGTTTGATGAAATAGTAAAATTTGCAGACATAGAAAATTTTTTAGACACACCCGTTAAATACTATTCGAGTGGTATGTATGTACGCCTAGCATTTTCTGTCGCAGTACATATGGATACAGATATATTAATAATCGACGAAGTCCTTTCTGTTGGTGATGTAGAATTTCAGAAGAAATGTTCAGAAAAAATTGAATTAATTAAAAAGGAAAAGGGGCGTACCATTATCATTGTAAGCCATAATATGGAAGCGATTAAAAAACTTTGCAAAACATGCATACTGCTTGAAAAAGGTAAAATTATTAAACATGGATTACCGGATGATGTCATTAGCATAAATATAAATAAATAATACATTATGAGCTCCCCCCACATATCAGTCATAATACCCACCTACAATCGTGCTAATCTAATCAAAAATACGATACAAGGCGTCATAGACCAAACATATACTGATTGGGAGCTTTTAATAGTAGATGATGGCTCTACGGACAATACAAGAGATATTGTAAATCAATTTATGAGCAAGGACAGTCGTATTAAGTACTTCTACCAAGAAAATTCAGGCAATCCATCTTCTCCTCGTAATCTAGGCATAGAAAATGCAAAGGGTATCTATGTAGCATTTTTGGATTCAGATGATCTATGGTTCCCTACCAAGCTCAAAAAACAATTAGATATATTTGAAAAGAGTAATAATCCAAAGCTTGGTATTGTAGCCTGCTATCTATATGTGAAGGATTATAAAACTGGCAAAAGAGTTTCCAAGCATGATAAGTACTATAGAGGAGATGTATTG
>CAINWY010000096.1 GCA_903854645.1 uncultured bacterium
ATTAAATCCTGGAGTTCTTCGTTCAGAGAATGCTTGAATTCATTGCCTAAAACGATCACATTACCGAGCGCAATGTTCATAACAGTAGATTCTGATGTCAGAGATTGGTTTATGAAAGTGATCAACAATAATGAATACCTCAAATCTTCAACGAAAGACAAGCAGTTCACTATAGTTCCGCTCGATGGGCCAGAATTTTTACATATGTGTGATATTAATAATAGCGACTGTGACCCTTTTTTAATCATTGAATCAATAAGTGCTAAAAGAAAAATGGAATTATATGACTAGAAAAATTATCGAGGATATAAAATTAAATAAAAACAAATTACAAGATTTTCGTAATACTAATTCAGCTAAATTTGACATTGTTAAACCGAGTCATCTAATTACCGAAAAAGTAGCTATTCCTTCGGATTTTCATGTTGATATATCTGTTAAGAAATTAAAAAAAGAAAAAGAGGCTATTGTAGAGGATAAATCCACAAAGTATGATTTTTTAAATAAAAATAGTTATTCTCGTTTATCTAATAAGCGTATTTCCGAAACACCACACTTGAAATACAAGAATAAATCCATAAATAAAAAATTACTTGCAATTTTCATTATTTCTCTACTGATTGGGATATATTATTTGTTATCCACCATTTTTTTTACTGCCAAGGTAATTATTACGCCGAAAAATCAAGTATTCAGTCTAAATGAGCAAAAGTTTCTAGCTTCAAAAAGAAATAATTTGTCATTTGAAGTAATGATTGTTGATGATGTGGACAAAAGGAGTGTCGTTTTGACTAATTCTAAGGAGGTATCAGACAAATCAAAGGGTTTAGTCACTTTCTATAATGAATATAGCAACAAGCCCGTGAAGCTTGCTGCTGGAACATTTATCTCAGACGAGAAAGGCAAATCTTACAAGATAGATAATACTATAAGTATACCTGGTTTTACTCTCAATAATACAAAGGTTATACCAGGACAAATAGACACATCGATGACATCATTTTTACCTGGAGATGCATATAATGGAAGCCCAAAGCTTTTACAAATCAATTCATTTAAAGATAGTGATAAATATAAAAAGATATATGGGAACATAAAAAGTCCACTCGTTGGTGGTGCTCTAGGATTAGTTTACTTTATTGATGACAATCAAAAAGATTTAATTCTATCTAGCTCAACTCAATTTAAAGATAAACTATTTCGAAAATTAAACGCCTTAGTTCCAGAGGGGTATATTCTTTATCCGAATGCGGTTAATTACAACTATGAATTAAACCAAGAATACATGTCTAAAACCCCAGCTACTGATATAGACATAAAGGGTACTCTCACGGCTATTTTGTTAAAGAAGGATGAATTATCTTCATCAGTAATTGATAAATTACTTCCGGATATTTTGAAAACTGAGAAAGGTGAAATTATTGAACCAAATTTATCCAGTTTGTCATTTAATTTTATCGATAGGAATCAGATCATTTCAAAAGAAATGGATAGTATTGAATTCAAACTTTTAGGTGATATCGAATTGAAATGGCTACCGAAAGCTGATACATTGAAGGGCTTACTGATAAGTAAAAACAAGGACGATGTACCCGCAATTTTTAAAAACGACCCTGGTATTACTAATGCGAGTGTAAGTATTTTTCCATTTTGGTCAAATACGCTTCCAGATGATCAGGAAAAGATAAGCATTATAATGAAATAATTTTTTTATAGTTGACGTATAATATTTTATTTGTTATGATAAGAAAACATAAATGAATCAAAAAGACGACAACAATACAGCGATTGGTATAGTTACTGAAGCGCTTCCGAATACTCTTTTTAGAGTAGACCTAGGTGATGGAAAGATTATATTAACTTATCTTGCAGGCAAGATGCGCATGCACAGGATTAAGGTCTTATTGGGAGATAGAGTCGAGGTGCTTTTGGATCCATATGGTGGCAAGGGTAGGATTATAAAGAGAGGTTAAGAGCCCCTCTTGCATTTTTATTTAAATAGTGTAATATAATGCGAGTGCTTAATGAAGATTATATAGGGCATACACCCTTATTTTTCTTTTGTATAAGAAACATATATGAAAATCAAATCATCAATTAAAAAAATCTGTGCAAAATGTAAAATGGTAAAACGAGAAGGTCATCTCCGTATTATTTGTTCAAATCCAAAACATAAACAAAAACAATAATTTATATGAGAATTCTAGGTATAACAATCGCAAACAATAAACATTTAGACGTCGGACTTACTGCTTTATATGGCATAGGTATATCTCGAGCACGTGCTATTTTAAAGGAGGTCAATATTGACCCAACAACAAAAGCAGACACTCTTACAATTGATCAGGAAAATGCAATCCGTAAGGTAATAGAAACAATGACAATAGAAGGAGTATTAAAGCGTGAAATTGCATCAAACATTAAAAGATTGAAAGACATCAAATCATACCGAGGAGTGAGACATATGAGAAGACTTCCAGTTAATGGCCAAAGAACAAAGACAAATTCTAGAACTATCAGGGGTAACGTCAGAAAGACAATGGCATCTGGTCGCCGAAAGGAAAGTAAAACTTAATTAAATCATATGGGAAAGATTAAAATAATAAACAAAAAAGAAGAAGGCAAAATAGTTGAAGGAGATGCAGTAGTAGCAGAAGCTCCTAAAGCATCTGTAAAAGTACCCAAAAGTAAGGTTATTTCAGGTACATTGCACGTAGAAGCTACTTTTAACAATACAAAGGTGGTTCTTTCTGATAAGAATGGTAATACTTTATTCTGGACTTCAGCTGGAGCATTGGGTTTTAAGGGAGCAAAGAAGGGTACACCGTTTGCTGCCTCAAAAGCTGGATCAGTCATAGGTGAAAAAGCAAAAGCACTTGGTATTAAAGAAGTTGATGTAAAAGTCAAAGGAGTCGGTAGTGGACGTGAACCTACAATCAGAGCATTTATGGCTTATGATATAGAAATATCAGGGGTCAGAGATTTAACTCCAGTTCCACATAACGGTCCTAAACCAAAGAAACCTCGTAGAGTATAAAAATTATGAAAAATGTCAAAAAATATAAAATAGGAAGAAGATTAGGTGCAGGAGTGTTTGAGAAATGTCAAACAGCTAAGTTCGTTGCATCTGAAGCTCGTCACCTCAAAAATTCCAAGAACAAGAGACCCAAGGCTCTTTCAGGATATGCTCTTCAGTTCGTAGAAAAACAAAAAGTTCGCTTTATGTACAACATAAGTGAAAAGCAATTTTCAAATTATATCAAAGAAGCTGTTGCTACAAAGACAAAGGGTGCAGTCGCTACTGAAGTTTTATATGAATTACTAGAAAATAGACTTGATAATGTAACTTACAGACTAGGACTAGCACACACACGCCGTCTTTCACGTCAAATGGTATCTCATGGACACATCACTATAAATGGAGTCAAAACTACTGTGCCTTCCCTACGCGTTAAAGTAGGAGACACTATAGTAGTTCGTCTAGGAAGTCAAAAGAGTCCCATGTTTGCTGAAATGGTAAAAAAGTCAAAAGAATATACACCTCCGAACTGGCTCACTTTTAATGCAGAAACTCTCACAGGAAAAATAGTTGGCAAACCAAAGAATATTGATGGTTTTCTTGATCTAAATACTGTGCTCGAATTTTATAGTCGTTAATTATATTAGTAACGTATGGTTAATTTTAATAAATAATTTATTGCGGGGCAACTCGCCAATATCATATGTCTCATTTAAATATCATTTTACCATCCAAGTTATCTATAGTTTCTGAAATAGATACAAAAGGTGTATACGAAATAGAAGGACTTTATCCTGGGTATGGACATACCTTAGGTAATTCTCTGCGTCGTATTATACTTTCTTCACTTTCAGGTGCTGCTATTACAACTCTTAAAATCGACGGTGTTGATCATGAATTTTCAGTTATGGATGGCGTAAAGGAGGATGTTATAACTATACTACTTCATTTGAAACAGGTTCGTTTTCGTTTACTTACAGATGAACCTCAAACTGTGAAGCTTTCAATAAAAGGACCAAAAGTAGTTACCGCAGATGATATTAGTGTCAGCGGTCAAGTAGAAGTTTTAAATAAGGATTTATACATTGCAGAGGTTACAACAAAAACAAATTTTAATATAGAAATGACAGTTGAGAAGGGTCTTGGCTTTGTACCAAAAGACGTTCATCAAAAAGCAAAGAATGAAGTAGGGACTATTTCTCTCGATGCTATTTTTACTCCTATCCGTCGCGTATCATATGAAGTTGAAAATATGCGTGTAGGAGACAAGACAAACCATAACCGTCTACGTATGACAATTGAGACAGATGGCACTCTTACACCTCGTGAGGCTCTAGAGCAAGCTATTACAACTATGGTTGAGCAGCTTCAAGCTATCGTAGGATTTACAGTTGTAAACAGATCAGTACTTGAAAATATAGAAGAGGTTAAAGATATAAAAGATGATACTGAAGATAAAGGAGAGGCAAATGAATTTACTGATATTCTAAAGACCCGTATTGATACACTTAAGCTATCTACTAGAACATTAAATGCATTAACAGATGCAAATATCCGTACAATAGGAGGAGTGGCTAGAAAAAGAAAAGAGGATTTACTTGAAATTGATGGCATAGGGGACAAGGGGATACAAGAAATCAAGAAAGTTCTTGGTGAATATAATATAACACTTAAATAATTAGTAATTAATAGTAAAATTTATGAGACACGGAAATAATGTAAGAAAATTTGGAAGAAATAAGAATCAACGTCACGCTCTAATGAAGGGGTTGATGCTTTCTCTTATTGCTCACGGCAAGATAGAGACGACAGAGGCAAAAGCAAAGGAACTTCGTCCAGCTATTGAGAAGATGATAACAAAGGCAAACCTAGGAACTCTCGCTTCACGCAGACTTGTCACTTCACGTTTATATGGACTAACAAGTGAAGCAGCAAAATTAATTGATAAAGTAGCTCCAAAATACAAAGGTCAGGGTGGAGGATATACACGTATTACCAAAATGCCACGTCGCCTAGGTGATGCTAGTAAGATGGCAATAATAGAATTTATATAATATGACAAAAGTACACACAATTGATGCTACTGATAAGATTTTAGGCCATGTTGCAAGTGCAGCTGCCAAGGCTCTTATGGGTAAGACATCCGCAGATTATACTGCAAATACAGTCGCAGATGTTCGCGTTTACATCAAGAATGCTTCCAAAACAAAAATGACAGAAAGAAGAATGAAAGAGACTCTACATGAGACTTATTCCGGTCAAGCTGGTGGCTTTAAGGTTAAAACAAATGCAAAGATAATAGACACAAAGGGATGGAAGGGTCTATATGAACTTGCAGTATTTGGTATGCTTCCTTCAAATAAACTTCGACCATTAATGATGAAGCGTTTAACAATAACAGAATAATAATTTTATGGCAGAAAAGAAAATTACATCCACAAAAGAATATTTTAGAGCTATAGGACGTCGCAAGACAGCAGTCGCTGTTGTACGTTTGTACAAAGCTGCAAAGACTACTTACAAAGTCAACGGAAAGGATTTTACAGAATATTTCCCTACGCCAGAACTAAAGAAGATAGTTACAGGTGCATTTGAGACAGCAACACCGGCTGAGAAGTTTGAAGTAATAGTCACCACAAAGGGTGGAGGCTCACATGCTCAAGCAGAAGCAGTTCGCCATGGTATATCTCGTGCTCTAGTCCTATTTGATGCAGAACTTCGAGGTACACTCAAGAAAGCAAAAATGCTCAAGCGCGATCCTCGTATGGTTGAAAGAAAGAAATTCGGATTAAAGAAAGCCCGTAAATCACCACAGTGGTCAAAAAGATAATATTTATATAAAATCAGACTTTGAAAAAAGTCTGATTTTATATTATAATAGTGATATGAAAGATGAAGATATACAACAAGATACAGAATTATATGAATCAAAAGAGGCAGATTTTCAAGACTTAGAATTCGTAGAATCTACAGAAGATGGAGAGGTATTGCCTACAAAAGACGTAGCAAAGAGGCTTCGTGAAGAGATAAAGACTTTAAGGAAGGAAAAGGAAGAGTATTTGACTGGTTGGCAGAGAGCAAAAGCAGACTACGTAAATTTACAAAAAGAGCTTGATTTAGCCCGTATAAATATATCAATCATATCTAAAGAAAAAATGGTAGAGAAATTACTACCCGCTCTTGATAGTTTCGAGATGGCATTTTTAAACAAGGAGCATTGGGAAAAGATAGACAAGGATTGGCAGAATGGTATAACTTCTATTTATCAACAATTAATCCTCGGGTTAAGTAATGCAGGAATAGAAAAAATAAATGAGGCTAATGTTGCTTTTGATACAAATATTCATCAATCTATTAATATAGTAGATACTTCAGATGAGAGTAAGGATCATACAGTGGAAAAAGTTTTGCAAGTAGGGTATAGAATAGGTGAAAGAGTAATACGCCCAGCAAAAGTTTCAATTTACGAATATAAGAAATAAATAAAACAGAGTAAGGCAAGACCTTACTCTGTTTTATTTTTACAAAGATTAAAGAATTCTTTTTCTGTTTCTTCATCGATTTTATCAGTAACGATGATGATGAGTTCAGTAGAGAGATTTAAGTCCTTTTTGATATTCGTAAAGAGATGCTCAAAGGGGTACATAGAGATCCATACAGAATTTTTGAGACAAACGAAGCCAGCTTTTTTGAGTAGATAGCGGAGAGCTTCGCGTTCACTTTTTCTTTCTTCTGGTATATCGAGAAGAATTATACGCCAGTTTCCATCCCAGACAGTAGACACGAGGCTCGCTTCACAATCGAGAGCTATATTGTTTATTTTTTGTTTACCTTCTTTTGTAAGTCTTAGATATTGCTTATGCTCCGAATTAAAGGCCTCTATAAGCCCATCTCCTAGAAGATTCTTAATTGAGCGAGTAATAGCATATCCAGTCTTATTATCGGGCTCAAATTGGCCTACAATGGCATCCTCAACATCCTTTTTAATATAATCTACAGGAGTTACCCCTTTATTTGAAAGAGTTTTTAGAATTGACCTTTGGATTGAAGCCTTTTTTAACATATTCACCATTTTAATACTTTTTTGTAAATTATACAAGCATTTCGTGACCGCAAAATACTTGTCAAAAAATAAATGTTTGTGTATACTGGAGATGTAGGAAATTTTATTATTAAATCATTATTAAGTTATTTATGGTCTATTTTTTATTTCTAGTCACTAGAAACTAATTACTAGAACCAAATTATAAATATGTCAAAAATTATAGGTATAGATTTGGGTACAACAAATAGTGCGGTTGCTATTATAGAAGGAGGTCAACCAAAAATTATTGAGAATATTGAGGGTACACGTACAACTCCATCAGTAGTTGCTATTACAAAGAATGGCGATAGAATGGTGGGTCTTTTGGCGAAGCGCCAAGCTGTTACGAATCCTGAAAATACCATTTATGGTATCAAGAGATTCATTGGCCACATGTATGATGATCCCGAAATACAAAAAGATGAAAAAACTATTCCTTATAAAATTCAAAAAGGTACGACAGGAGGAGTAGAAACAAAGATAGGTGATGGATGGCTTCGTCCTGAAGAAATTTCAGCGATGATACTAAGTAAAATTAAAGCAGACGTTGAAGCAAAACTTGGTGAGAAGATCACAGAGGCAGTCATCACAGTACCTGCTTATTTCAATGATGCTCAGAGAAAAGCCACTAAAGATGCTGGAATTATTGCTGGTTTGGATGTTAAAAGAATCATTAATGAGCCTACAGCAGCTGCTCTTGCTTATGGATTTAATAACAAAAAGAATGAAAAAATTGTTGTTTATGACTTTGGTGGAGGTACTTTTGATATCTCAGTTCTCGAAGTTGGAGATGATGTAATAGAAGTAAAATCTACAGATGGTGATTCACATATGGGAGGTGAAGATATTGACCAAAAAATTGTGAGATGGATTGCAGATGAGTATAAAAAAGAATCAGGTATTGATGTAACAAAGGATATGCTTGCATTACAGCGTCTAAAGGAAGCCGCTGAGAAGACTAAGCATGAGCTTTCAACTACCACAGATTCAGAGATAAATATTCCATTTATTACTTCCGATGCATCTGGACCAAAACATTTACTTTTGAAGATGTCTCGCGCAGTTCTAGAATCACTTGCAGAAGAGTATGTAACTCGCTCTATAGAGATAACAAAGCGTGCAGTTGAAGCCTCACCATTTAAGATGGGAGAAATAAATGAGATAATCTTGGTTGGTGGTCAGACTAGAATGCCTATGATTGTAGAAGCTGTAAAGAAACTATTCGGGAAAGAACCAAATCGCTCAATCAATCCAGATGAAGTTGTGGCTCTTGGTGCTGCTGTTCAGGCTGGAGTATTACAAGGAGATGTTCGCGATGTTTTACTTTTAGATGTTATACCATTATCACTAGGAATTGAAACATTGGGTGGAGTTGCTACTAAATTAGTAGAAAGAAATACTACAATTCCATCATCTAAATCACAAGTATTTTCAACCGCGGCAGATAATCAGACTAGTGTAGAAATACATATAACTCAAGGCGAACGCCCAATGGCAGGTGATAACAAATCTCTAGGACGATTTATACTAGATGGTATTCCACCTTCTCCACGAGGTATTCCACAAGTAGAAGTAACTTTTGATGTTGATGCTAACGGAATTCTAAATGTAAAAGCGATGGACAAAGCATCAGGAAAAGTTCAATCTATTCGTATTGAAGCTTCATCAGGGCTTACAGACGCAGAAATAAAGAAGATGCGCGACGATGCAGAAGCTCATGCTGGAGAAGATGCAAAGAAAAAGGAGCTCGCAGATGTAAAGAATACAGCAGAGATGATGATGTTCACAGCTGAGAAATCCGTAAAAGAATATGGAGATAAGGTAGATGCCTCAATTAAAACAGAGGTTGAAGCTAAAATGTCGGCTCTAAAAACTGCAAAGGAAGGAAATGATATGGATGCTATAAAGAAAGCGACAGAAGAGCTTTCAGCCGAGATGTCAAAGATTGGTGAGGCGATGAGTAAGGCAGGTACTGGGCCAACAGAAGGCACAAATCCTACACCAGAGGCTCAAGAACCAGAAATTAAGGACGCAGAGGTAAACGAGAATCCAGAACAGAAATAAAAAATTTTGAATAAATAACACAGACTTTCTAAAATAGCTTCTCCCTTCGGGTACGAGAATTTTTCACTAAAAATTCTCTGAAATGCTCATGTCGACACATTCGCAACCCCCTCATTGAGAACTATTTTATGCAGTCTGTGTATTTATGCTATTATAAAACTATGTCCAAAGATTATTACAAAACATTAGGAGTAGAAAAAAATGCATCAAAGGATGAATTGAAAAAGGCTTTTCATAAACTCGCTCATGCTCATCACCCAGATAAAAATAAAGGGGATGATACAAAGTTTAAAGAAGTAAATGAAGCTTACCAGGTTCTTTCTGATGACAAGAAACGCTCTTCATATGATCAATTTGGCAATGCAGACGGCCCACAAGGATTCGGTGGTGGTGGATATGGTGGACAAGGAGGATTCGGTGGTTTTGATTTCAGAAATGGCCAAAATGGAATGGAATTTGATATGGGTGACTTGGGTGATATTTTTGGTGATTTCTTTAATGGTGGACGTGGTAAAGCAAAAGCCCATAAGGGTAGAGATTTACAGACTGATGTTCATTTATCATTCGAGGAATCTATTTTTGGAGTTGAGAAGAAAATTAATTTAAATAAACAATCAGTCTGTAATGTATGTAGTGGAACAGGTGCAAAAGTAGGAACAAAGATGGATACTTGTAAAACCTGTAATGGACAGGGTCAAGTACGTGAAATCAGACGTTCTATACTCGGTAATTTTGAATCTGTAAAAACTTGCGATACCTGTTTTGGAAGTGGAAGGATTCCAACACAGAAGTGCAGTGAATGTCGTGGCTCGGGTGTCACAAAGAGAAATGAAGAAATTAGTGTAAAGATTCCATCCGGGGTAAATAATGGTGAGTCACTTCGTGTCAGAGGAAAAGGTGAAGCCATGCAAGGCGCAGAAGCAGGAGACTTATATATCAAGCTTGATGTAAAATCCCACTCTGTGTATACTCGTGAGGATGCTAACTTGATTATGGATCTTAAAATTAAACTTTCAGATGCACTTTTAGGTATGACTTATAACCTCAAAACATTAGACGGCAAAGATATCGATGTAAAAATTCCAGAAGGTATCAATCACAAGGATATGCTTCGAGTAAAAGGCCAAGGTGTACCAACATCATACGGTAGAGGCGATATTATAATCCGTATAAATGTTGAAACGCCAAAAAAACTTTCTCGAAGAGCAAAAGAAATCATAGAAGAACTAAAAAAAGAAGGAATATAATTTCTTTACAAATCCCACAGATTTGCTATGATTGTCAATATTATTATTGTTTATTGCAAGCCGTGGTGCAGATGAGAACACTCAATGCATTGATGCTTGATATATAGAAATGACAAAACGTTCAATCACTTCTAAAAAACTTTGGAAGTTAGGTGTAAATGACTTTAATACACAATATTTTGATTTTAATAAGGAGGGTGATCTAATCGCCAAGGAGGGAAACAATGTATACAATATTCGCTATCTAGCAGAGAAGTTTGGGACTTCTCTTGAAATATTATTTCCGTACATCATTGAGGAACGAGTAGAAGATTTACTTGATTTATCTCAATCACTTATTAAAAAGCATAAATATCAGGGTAAATTCTATTATCATTATCCTATGAAGAGTAACCAGACCAAGGAGGTTGTTCAGGCTGTAGTAGGAGAAGGGGCAAATATTGAAACCGCATCATATAATGAATTATATATAGTTAAGAAAATGCTAGAACAGGAATCTTTTAATGAAAAGATGCGAATTCTGTGTAATGGACCAAAAACTGATAAGTACATTAATCTAATAGATGAACTTCAACACAGAGGATTAAAAGTTGTTCCTATTATAGAGGGTCCATCGGAGCTTAGTACTTTCCAAAGTTCAAAATACGACGTCGGTATCAGATTAGATGTTCCAGTCAAATCAAAAGCAAATTGGAATAAACAGATTGATAGATTTGGATTTAGTAGAAATGAATTGTTGAAAATGTCTTCATTTAAAAATTTGAAGGTTCTTCACTATAGAATAGGTAAAATCGAAAAACTTTCTGATTTAATAGAGTCTACCAAGTATGCACTTAATGTATATTTTAAACTTAAAGAAAAGAATCCATCATTAGATACGCTAGATATTGGCGGTGGAATGCCAATTCCTTTTGAGAGGGACAAGAAATATTCTGCTGATAAGGTTTTAGAAAAGCTATTTGAATTATTAAAAAGAGAATCTGAAAAGAGGGAACTTCCGCACCCAAATTTGATTTGTGAATGGGGCAGATATATGGTGGCACCTGCACAGATTACAGTTTTTAAAGTTATTGACACAAAAAAAATTACACACAAAGGGGTAGAAGCAAAAAAATGGTATGTGATAGACGGTTCTCTTATGAATGACCTTGTGGACACTTGGGCCATCGATCAGAAATGGTTTGTAGCTCCGGTTAATAATAAACTAGATGCAAAATTAAATGATGTTTGGATTTCAGGTTCTAGTTGTGATTCAGATGATATATATACAGGAATTGGTGATTCAGTGACTCTTCCTGACTACGATTATAATTCAAACGAACCATTTTATATTGTATTCTTTGATACTGGTGCATATCAGGACGCCTTAGCATCGCACCACTGTATGCTTTCATCTCCGATTAAAATTATTGCTGAAAATGGACACATAGTAGTGGCTCGTAAGAGAGAGTCTCCAGAAGATGTGGGTAAAGAATTTGGATGGTAATTATATGATTTGGCTTATAATTGGAGGTTCTGTATTAACTATAGGTGACATATTCTTTAAATTTTGGACAAAAAATCCACATAATTGGATGTATGTCGTTGGTCTAAGCATTTATTTAATAGGATTAATGTTTTTAGTGCAAAGTTTTAAAAATACTAATATCGCTGTTGCTTCTGCTATCTTTGTAGTAGCAAACATAATAACACTCACTATTGTAAGTTGGTTATTTTTTAATGAGCCACTCTCTATAATTAAAATTATTGGGTTATTACTTGCAATAGTTTCTATTCTAATTCTAGAAATATAATAGAAATTTACTTTATGTAGCCTTTTTTCACTAGAAGCTCAGCATTTAATATACCTCCACCAGCAGCTCCACGAACTGTATTGTGTGATAGTGCTACGAATTTAAAATCAAAAATTTTACAATCTCGAAGGCGCCCAATAGTAACAGCCATACCCTTATCATTGTCTCTATCTTTTCTTGGCTGTGGGCGATTATCTTCTTCTTTGTATATAATAGGATTTATAGGGGCAAACGGAAGCTTTAAATCTTGCGGGATAGATTTGAATTCCCTCCAAATACTTATTATTTGTTCTTTTGTTGGCTTTTTGTCTTTAAATAGAATATTGACAGTTGCAAGGTGTCCATCAATGACAGGAACTCTTGTACAAGTAGCAGAGATACTTATATCATTATTTTTAACAAATTTATCATTTTTAATTTCTCCTAAAATTTTGAGTGGTTCTTCTTCTGTCTTCTCTTCTTCGCCACCTATGAATGGCACTACATTATCTATCATATCTAGACTTGGCACTCCAGGATATCCAGCACCAGAAACAGCCTGAAGGGTAGTAATCATGATCTTTTTGACTGGAAAACCTGCTTTATTTAGTGCATATATAGGTGTTATATAGCTCTGTAAGCTACAATTTGGTTTTACTACAATAAATCCCTTGTTCCAGCCGTGATTCATCTTTTGTGTAGAAATTATATTTAAATGATCCGAATTTATCTCCGGTATAAGCATTGGGACATCGTCAGTCCATCTATTTGCTGATGCATTTGATACTACTGGCATGCCTAGAGCTGCATATTTTTCTTCAATTTCTTTAACCAAATTTTTATCACTAATTTCAAATGCAGAAAACACAAAGTCGCATTTTTTTGAAGCTTTTTCAATATCATCAACATTTTCTACTTTAATATTGTTAACTTTTGCTGGTATTGGAGTCGGCATCTGCCAACGTCCTTTTACTGCTTCACCATAAGTCACTCCAGCCGAATTTGCTGACGCTGCCACATAAACTACATCAAACCAAGGATGATTCTCCAACAATCGAACATAGTTTTGTCCTACCATACCTGTCGCACCCAATATTCCTACCTTTAATTTTTTCATCCCGTTGAGAAGCAGGTTGCAGTCATCATTTTATAAATAAACCGAATCTGCTTATATTATATTTCTAATAAATTCTACTTATGTTTTATATCCCATGACCACAGCTTCTAACGGGATTCATTCCATACTATCTAATAAATTTTTTATATACACTATTCGCTATCTTTTCAATATTTTCAGTTCTTATAACTGCTTCTATTCTTTTACAGTTCTCGAAATAAAATGCACTTATTTGTAAATCTGTATCTAACTTTACTAATAGATCATTAAAATTACTTATATCTTTGGCAATAAAATTACCAACCAAGAATATCATGCTAACTTTTATTAATTCGATTTTTTCTACTTTACTTTTTATCTCATTAAATACCTTGTCTATCTCCGTACTCTTTTCAGCCACTATTTGGAGATTATATCGTGTATTACTTACTAGTATCATCTCGTCAACTTTATGTTTTTTAAAGGATTCGGAAACTATTAACAATAAATCGTTTAATTTTAGAGTTTCATCGGTGATTAATAATAAATTCAAATCTTTCTTTACACTTAATATTTTTGCACCTCTACCTCTATTTTTGATTTCACCAATCTTTGTACTTAGCTTTGGATTTGCAATTGAGGATACTTCGACGTCAGTTTTAAACATTTTTACATATTGAATAGCCTTGTCATGGATAATTTTACCGGCTTCTTCTGCTTCTAAATAACTGATAAATGGTATTGTTTTAGCAATTTTTATGATTCTAGGATCAGCAGAGAGAACTCCACCAACATCTTTCCAGAGTATAACACTTTCCGCTTTTAGAGCCGCTCCTATAAAGCAAGCCGTCGTGTCTGTACCACCTCTACCCAATGTAGCAACTTCACCATCTTTTGTAATTCCAGTAAATCCTGGTATTACAATTGTACAATTTATATTTTTAATTTTGTGATTTAAATTTTTTTCTGAAAGCAGATAATCAATATTTGCGTTCTTAAAGTGATCATCTGTAATTATTGGTATTTCTTCAGCTAGAAACTGTACGGCCTCAATGCCATTTGAATTAAAATAGTAGGTCATAATTATGGCTGAGAGCTTTTCTCCGTATGACACAAGCTTATCCTCGAGAGCATTTGTCACAATGGAATTTTTTGATTTTGAATTATGATGAGTATTTATAAGCTCCAATTGTAATTTTCCTAATATTTTATCTAGTTCTATATTCAAATTAGCAATATATTCCTTAGATATATGAATGTCTAAAGCTACTTGTTTATGTCTCAAAAGTAAATTATTTATAAATTTTTCCACTATTATTTCTTCATAATTTTCCTTTAAACTTTCAACAAAAGATAATATTTCATCTGTTACTTTTGGCATTGCAGAAACAACGGCAATACTTTGGTATCCCTTTTTATTTTGTTCCATTATTCTTTTTTTCATTATTGGAATTAACTCTTTTGTAAGTATTCCACCTCCAAACTTATTTACAATGATTGGTTTAGACATCTCTTTTATTAATTTAAGTATTATTGATAAACAAGTTGATTATAGTATATATAGCGTATAAATCAAGGATATTTTCATTGACTTATGGGGTAGTGAATAGTAAACTAATATTGTTATTAATTTATCTTATCGAGGGCTTATGTCTTTGATGAATATTAAAATGTCAAAAATTTTAGTTATAGGTTGTGGAAATGTTGGTAGTGTTGGTTTACATAAAATGGCACAATTTAAAAGTACTTTTTCAGAGATTCATGTTGTTGGTAGAACTGCCAGCAAATGCGAAGCTGTTCGTCAGTCTGTCTTAAAGAAATCAAAAGGCAAAGTGGACTTTCAAATACATATAGCTGATGTCGGTAATGGAGATACATTCTTAAGACTCTTGAAAGAGATACAGCCTACATTAGTTGTAAACTGGGGTAGTCCATATGACAATCTAGTCGTAATGGATGCATGCTTGGAATATGGAGTGAACTATATAGATACTGCGTGCTACGAAAACCCAGAAAAATATGGCTTCTCTTACAAACTACAACTTGCTAAAAATGAGGCCTTCAAAAAGAAGGGCTTGCTCGCTATTCTCGGCTCTGGCTTTGATCCTGGAGTTTCAAATATTTACTCGGCTTACGCTCGTGACTATATATTCGACAAGATAGAGACTATAGATATTTTGGACTGTAATGGCGGCTCAAAAGATGAAAAAATTAAATTTGCTCCAAACTTTGATCCTGAGATTAATCTTCGTGAACTTATTCTCCCTATTAAATTCTGGGAGAATGGTAAGTGGCAAGAGAGAATGAAGCTCATAGACGAGGATGCGCCCTTTTTTGAATTTAACTTCCCTGAAGCTGGAAAGTTCACACCTTACCTGATGTATCACGAGGAGCTTGAGACCATTCCAACACATATACCTGGGCTTAAGCGTATTCGTTTCTGGATGACTTTTTCTCCAACATATCTTACTTATTTAAGAGTTCTTTATAATGTAGGACTTACTCGTATAGATACTATAGATTATAATGGTCAAAAAATAGTACCTGTAAAATTTTTAAAAGCAATTTTACCAAAAGGAGAAGACTTCAATAGTGGATATGTCGGTAAAACAAATATCGGGAACATTATTACTGGAACAAAAGCTGGCAAGAAAAAGGCTGTATATATCTATAATGTATGTGATCATAAGGCTGCTTTCAAAGAGACAGGAGGCAATGCCATAGGTTATACGACAGCAATACCGACAGTTACTTGCGCAAAACTTGTATTAGAAGGTAAGTGGGGAGGAGTTGGAACGAAGAATACTGAAGATAAAAGCCTCGATTCCAAGATATTCATCGATGAAATGGCAAAATTAGGCCTTGCTACTATCATGAAGACTCTCAAAGACATTCCCGCTGCACTTAAAAAGGGTTATTAATTAAACATAATCCCAGATAGTGGCG